>DSBP01000022.1 GCA_011049465.1 bacterium
ATAGATGACCCTACCGAGCCCCTGCTGCCCACTATGTATCCGTCTTCATTCGACTTATCAACCATCTTCTTGGCAAGATAGTAAAGGGCGGCAAAACCATTTCCTATTATGGCGCTAAGCTCTTTTTCAATCCTCGCTTCTATAACTTCATTAAGCCTGTCTCCGTATATTCGCCGCGCATTTTTATAAATAATCTCTCTTATTGCCTCATCCGCGCCTTCAATTCGCGGTGGATACGGCTTGTCAGGAACAGGTTTTAACCCGTCCTCTATAAGAGAGGCTATATATCGGGGGTTTTTGACCACAACCTCTTCCGCCGCCTCAGCGCCAAGATACTCAAATTCCTTCAGCATTTCATCTGTTGTTTTAAAATCAAGTACCGCTGTCCCCCCGTCGTCTATATCATCATACCCCTGGGCCGACATCAGCACTTCCCTGAATACCCTGTCTTCCTTTCGCAAAAAGTGTATGTCGCAGGTAGCAGCCACAGGCTTCCCTGTTTTTTTACCCAGTTCCACTATTGTTTTATTGTGTTCCCGCAGGCACTCATCGTCTTTCACCCGGCCTGATTTGATAAGAAACCTGTTGTTTTCAACCGGCTGTATCTCCAGATAATCATAAAAAGAGGCTGTCTTTTCCAGCGCTTCAGCGCCGGCGCCTCCAAGCATGGCCTGATAAAGTTCTCCCTGATAACATGCCGAACCCACAATCAGCCCTTCCCTGTGCGCTTCCAGCTCTTTTCTTGGTATTCTGGGTTTTCTGTAGAAATAATCGATATGGGATAGAGAAATCAACTTGTAAAGATTTTTAAGCCCTGCCGCGTTTTTCGCGAGCAGTATGACATGAAAGGGTTTTTCGGTTTTTCTTTTTTCGCCCTTGGGTTTTTTTGCCTTTGTCTCCTTTTCCGCCCTCTCCACCAGATAGCCTTCAACCCCAAAAATCAGTTTCAGCCCGGCCTCCGCGCCCCCGCCTTTCCCTGCCTTATCCTTTATTTTTTTAAGAATATTGTAGGCTTCAGGGAAAGCATGAACAACACCATGGTCGGTTATGGCCGCGGCAGAATGCCCCCACCGCACCGCCGTTTTTATATACTCCCCGACGCTCATAATGGAATCCATTGCGCTCATTTGCGTGTGTGCGTGAAGCTCGACCCGTTTAACTGGCGCAGTGTCTCTTTTTTTATCTATGTCCAGTTTTTTTATTTTTCTGAGCCTGCCCGTGATTTCCCCTTCCCGCTCGTCAAACTTAACATCAATAAGGGCTCTTGCGTTTTCCATGGAAGAAGCCCTGCTGATAAAACCATCCCCCTCCGACGCAAAGGTAAAGAGTTTAAGCGTATCCTTTTCATCAGTTATATACAGGGAGAGCCTGTAGCTCTTCTCCTGCTGCCTGTTTTTTATTTCCCTGATAAAATCCTTGTCAAAAAATATCCTGCCTTCCACAACATACCTGCCTGCTGAAATTATCGACTCAACAGGAACCGCCGCTCCTTTTATCTCTTCGTTCGTAAGGATTTCACTTTTAAAGTTTTCTCCCTCATCCGCCTTCTCGTATTTGGTTGAAACAAGCCGGTGCGCGGCAGCATCATCATCCGGGGCCCTTTTCGGTTCAAAAACAGCCCCGACTCCGAAAAACTCCCTAAAACAACGCTCCAGGCGCGGGGCCGCCTCTGCAATTCTCTCAAAATGGGCCGTTCCCCTGCAGGCAACAACAAGCTTTTCCCCTTTAAAATCCGGCTCTGCCATTTCAACCCATGCCCTTGTGTTCCCTGTTTTTTCCGAAAAAAACGGCCAGAACTCTTTTACCATTGCCGCGTCAACTACCCCCGGAACAATTATGAACTTAAACTCTGTCCGCCGCCCTGTTTCCTTTTCAACGCCATCCCGCAGCCGCAGGAACAACGAAGCCTTAACAGTGCCCTTTATCTCCACTTTTATGACAACAGGCTCGTTTTCGGAATAGGCAGGCACGTCTACTCCGGTAAAAACCAGATTATCAAACGCCGCGGGCTCTGCCTGCCCGTTTAGAAATAATTTTAATATCTCCTTGGTCTTCTCGTTGTCTATTCCCAGGTTTATGTTCGTGCTCACAGGTTGTTGTCCATCCGGTTTTTTTATGTGTATGTAAATAAAATAAGCCGCTTACAGTGCTTTATACAGGTTGTTAGCCGCGACCAGGAGCGGGTCCCATACAGGCCCAAAAGGCGGCGCGTATGCGAAATCCAGGTTCCTGAATTCCTGAACGCTCATGTTATTATAGATTGCCGTTGAGATAATGTCCACCCTTTTCGGTACGCCTTCCGGGCCTGCAAGCTGCCCGCCTATCAGAGCGCCGCTGTTTTTATCCGCCGTAAGCTTAACGTATATCCTTCCTCCGCCGGGATAATAACCCGCGCGTGTAACGGATTTAACCGTCACAGAAACCGTATCAAGCTTTTTTCTTGCGGCCTCTTCTTCCCACATGCCCACGCGCCCCGCTTCCAAATCAAAAAATTTGAAAACCATGGCGCCTGTTACGCCTTTAAAAACCCTCTCCCCGCCTGCCGCATTCGCGCCCGCCGCCCTTCCCTGTTTGTTGGCCGTGGTTCCGCGCGGCATATAAATACGCTCTTTTCGCGTTATAAAATATACATTGGCGCAGTCGCCGGCGGCATACACATCTTTCTCCGACGTCTCCATTTTTTCATTTACATCAATTGACCCGCGCTGCCCTGTTTTTATTCCCGCCGCTTTTGCCAGTTCCGAATTTGGCTTCATCCCCCTCGAAACAAAGACAAAATCAGCCTTGATGGATGCGTTTTCCGATACGGCCGTAATCACATCTCCTTCACGCCCAATCTCCCTGACTCTTGTGTTTTTTAAGAGCCTGATTCCCCGTCTTTCCGCTTCCTGTTCTATAAATAGAGCCATATCCGCGTCGAGCCACCAGCAAAGATGCTCCCTCCCGCAGATTATCGTTAATTCCTTAACCCCCGCAGCTTTCAGGTTTTCAGCCATTTCAAGCCCTATGTGCCCTTCCCCGATTATAATCCCTGAAACCGGCTTTTTTTCATATATGTATTTTTTAAATTTCACGCCGTCTTCCAGGCTTCTCAGGAAAAAAATATTTTTCCCTTTTATCCCTTCAATATCAGGCACTACAGGAGAAGCTCCCGTTGCTATAATCAGCCTGTCAT
Source organism: bacterium (assembly GCA_011049465.1). Taxonomy (GTDB): domain Bacteria; phylum Oederibacteriota; class PGYV01; order PGYV01; family DSBP01; genus DSBP01. Next base: position 3,176 of record DSBP01000022.1, read on the forward strand.
AAAAATAATCCTTTGTGACAGATTCATCCGAGTGCATTACGGTTATTTTTTTTTCCGGAGGATGTATTTTCAGAACTTCCGCATGCGTATAAACATTAATGCCTTTTTTCCGCAGAGCGGTCTCCTTTGTCAGCATAACCAATTCCCCCGGCTTTTGTCCCTCTGCCCCGATAAAATACGGAAGGCCGCATGCTCCATAAGAGATATCCCCGCCCCGCTCAAAAACCACAACCTCACAATCCGGATTCAACCTTTTTGCCTGCGCTGCAGCGCTCATTCCCGCTGCCACGCCTCCTATAATAATTATTCTGCTCACAGAATCAACCTCGCGTGATTATTGTCCCGGAGGAACCGCCTATTGCATAATACCCTTCAGCAGCGATCCTCCCTGCTCTTTTTTTACCCTGTCTATCTCGGCTGATATTTTTTTCTTTGCTTTTTCAATATCAGAAACAGCTGAGCCTGCCGCGCCATCTACTCCGGCAATCACCGCCCTTATATCTCCGGCGCTTTTCTCAGAACCGCCTATAACTCCGCTTATATCGGGCCCGGCAGCGTTCATAACAGATCTGCGGGCAGCAGCTTCGATTTCCGCGGCTTTTTCTCCGTATATTTTCCCAAGCCCCCTCGAAATCGCGGATACAGCGTCAGAGCCGGCTGAAACAGATGCCCTTCCGTCTTTAATTTCCGCATTAACCCTGATTTTAACCGCTCCTATTTTATTGACTATATCGAATATCAGATCCTCTTCTCCTGTTTTTTTCTTAAAAACCATATTTTTCAGGTTTATTTCCGCGGACACCCTGGCCTTTTCAGAAGTATTATAAGCTTTAATGTCTGCATCTATAATGGCTCCTTCAAGGACAAACTTCCCGTAATCAATGGAGGACACGCCTGCGTCCTTAGCGTCAAGGTTTTTAATTGCAACCAAAACGCTGTCATTAACAGACTCAACCCTGTCTATCACAGCGTCAATCGTATAGAAACTGCCGGCTTTGTCATATTTTATACGTGCCTTTGACGGCTTTCCCGTTATGGCCTGTTCAAACGCCAGATCATTAAGCGCCCCCGCTATTTTATACTTTTCCCCGCTTCCCGAAACATCCGCTTTTTTCACCCAAAACTTGGGCCTCGCGCTTCCGGAATACAGTATTTCCCTGCCTTTACCCCGCTGAACCGCCGCAGGCTTTCTTTGTTCCTTTTTTTTGCCCCCGGGTACATATTTATCAGCCATCTTCAGAATATCCATCGCTGAATTTATCCTGCCAAGCCATATCGGCCCTATCAATGCCTCCTCAAGCGAAGACGCACTTATAAAATTCAGGCCTGTCTTTTCCATCAGCAGTTTTGTATCCTCTTCAACAGCCTTGTCAATTTCCCCCTTTATCGACCTGCTGTAACCGTAAAAATCCTCAGCGTCTTTTTTGATCCCGGCCGCATCTTTTTTAAGCGCTTCCGCATCTTTGAGCGCTTCATCCAGCTCTGACAAGGCTTTTTGCGCCTGAGGTATGTCCGCGGCAGAACTTACTCTAACCGAAGAAAGCTCTTCTGCCCTTTTTCTGATTTGCGCGGCGCGCTCTGCTCCATTTATTGATTCAGCTTTTTTCAGTATTTTTTCCCTCTTTTCATCCGCTCCCGCCGCAAGCTCGCCTGCTTTACGCTTAACCGCCATCTTATCCGGCTCAATCAGAGCTTTGAAATCAGCCTTTTTGACAGCTTCCGCGATCTCAGCCGCCTTAAGCACGGGTATTGTCCCTGCCTCCTCAACAGCTTTTTTCTTAAGCGACTCTCCCAAACCCGCGGTAAATCCGCCGCTTCTCTTTTCCTCTTCTTTAATTTTCTTCACCCTTGACGGCGGCAGGAATCCCGAATTCCGCCTCTGCGTTCCCGCGGAAACACCGGTTATTTCCACTTTTTCCGTGACAAATTTACCCCTTAAAATATCCGTCATATTGAGCCCTATGTATATTTTTTCCGCCTCAAAAAGATTCCTGAATTCATTGTTTTTGTCGGCAACAACCATCCCTTCTATAAGCAGAACTGATTTTAACAGTTTCAAATCCGCCTTTTTGACCGAGACCTTTGCCTTAAAAACAGCCTCTCCCGCCGACACTATAACTAGTTTCGCTGCATAATCGTGAAGAAAAAACAGAAGCAGCGCAAGTACAGCCGCCGCTATGAGCCCGCCTTTTCTGAACATCATTTTTCACCGCCCTTTCCCCGAAAAAAAGAACCTGCTTTAAGGGCTTTCACTATTCCGTACTTTTCCACGGAAGGCTGAACATTCTTCCTGTAAAACAAAACAAACCTCTTCACACCGATAAAGACCGGCAAAACAATAATAACCCCTATAACGGTCCATCCCGCAACAAGCGTGTTGTTATACATCGTAAGCGGAATAACCGGCGCGTCCCCCAAAGAGGTAAATATTCCGGCAAGAGGCGCGGCTGTAAGTATTTTATAGCCCATTATATCAGCAACAGGGTCAGCTGCAATGCTAAGCGCCTTAAAGAAAAGAAGAGACAATCCGAAAAAAGGAATATTTACATTAAAAACCAGCAGCAACATTACAATTATCACAACATTAAAAGGGGAAATCATGTAAAAACCGCAAAACATACCGAGGACCGCTCCTCCCGCAATCTGTTCCGGAGCCACCCCGGAGTTCATTGCCTTTATAATCTTTGAGAACTGTTTTATCATAAAAACTCCTTGGTTGTTTTTTTTACTTAATTCCAAATATTTTTTTTGCCTCTTTTTTCAGTTTTCCCTTTATGCCCTTCTGAAGCGCCGCGTAACGCATCACAGTCACAATATAATCATATTTATTCCCCGTATCACACCTCGTTCCCTCAAACTCATATGCAAAAAGCCCCTCTTCTTTCATCAGTTTCGCAAGCGCGTCTGTCAGCTGTATTTCTCCTTTTGCCCCCGGCTTTGTCTTCTTCAAATATCCAAAAATTGAAGGCGGAAGTATGTATCTCCCTACTATTCCAAGATTTGAAAATGCCTCTTTAACCGGCGGTTTTTCCCTTATTCCCGTTACATTGTAAACCCTTTCCGCTACGCGGACGGGCCTTATTATCCCGTAAGAACTGACCATGTTCCTTGCCACCCTTTCCACTGCTATTACGGGCATTTTATATTTATCATAGGCCTCTGTCATCTGTTTCGTGGCCGGTTTTTTATGAAAAATCAGGTCGTCAGGCAGAAAAACAGCAAAAGGCTCGCCTCCCGCGTAATCCTCCGCATGAAGCACGGCGTGGCCAAGGCCGCGCGCCTCAGCCTGAATAACTGAATGGCGCTTAAAATTATACGGCACCTTTTTCAACGCAGCCAGCGCTTCCGAATTTCCACCGGCTTTAAGATATTTTTCAAGGTCATGATTTCTTGAAAAATATTCCTCTATGCTCTGTTTTCCTTCTGACGTAATAAAAAGAATGCTCTCAATCCCCGAAGAGAGCGCCTCTTCTATAATATAATGTATTGCCGGCACATCTATTATGGGAAGCATCTCCTTGGGCACTGCCTTTGTGTATGGCAAAAACCTGGTGCCAAGCCCGGCAACAGGTATTATGGCTTTTCTTATTTTCATAACCGCTCTCCTGCTTTCTTCTATTTTTCGTAGATAATCTTTATCAGCCGGCCCGTTATGTATTCCTTTATTTTATCGGACGTGCTGAGTTTTAATACCTCGTCAGCAGCGGCCAGCGCGTCCTTAAAATCAATTGACCTTATGAGCCTCTTGACCGAAAGAACAGAAGCCGGGCTCACAGACAGCTCGTCAACACCCATTCCCGCCAGTATAAAAGCCAGTTCAGGCGTGCCCGCCATCTCGCCGCATACCGAAACCTTGATATTGTTTTTATGCGCGCTTTCTATTGTCTTTTTTATGAGCCTCAGGACAGCCGGATTCATGGGGTTATAGTATCCCGCAACAGCCTCGTTTCCCCTGTCTACCGCAAGCGTATACTGAATAAGGTCATTTGTCCCTATGGAAAAGAAATCCGCCTTTTTCGCAATCTCATCCGACATAATCGCGGCTGACGGCACCTCAATCATTACACCCGTTTTGACATCCCTGTCAAACGCCACTTTTTTCCTGGCCAACTCTTCCATTACCTCGCGCAGGACTTTTTTCGCCTCATCTATTTCCTCCAAATTGGTAATCATCGGAAACATTATCTTAACATTTCCAAAGGCCGAGGCCCTGAGCATCGCTCTCAGTTGAAGTTTGAAAATATTCGGATTCTGCATCGAAAGCCTGATCGCGCGCAGCCCAAGGTAGGGGTTCTGCTCAGGGCTTATCTTGAAATATGGCAGGAATTTGTCTCCCCCTATGTCAAGCGTCCGCAGCGTAACCGGCTTGGGTGCCATCTTTTCAACCACAGACTTGTAGGCCACAAAC
>DSBP01000121.1 GCA_011049465.1 bacterium
CGCATAAAGCGTTTGGTGAGGTAAAAATAGGCGCGGCAGGGGGAGGGTTGTTTCCCCAGCCAAGCACATAGGTTCCGTCAGTTTTATATTTGTAAGCCATCAAATCATAGCTGTCAACACAGTATATGTGGTCAGGTGTCGCCACAAAATCAGCGAGGACGCTGAAAGAACCTATCGTTCCTATAAAATGCCAGCCGATGTAATTTGAGGAAAGCGGGTCAGTGGGGTTTTTTCTTTCAATGGAGCATCCGCATGATATCAGCATGATAAGGGCAAGGATTGTAATTATGTCTTTTTTCATCTCACCACCCCGCTGAAGCGGCGATAAAAAAACCGCTGTTTTTAGGCCTCAGTGTTACGGACATCGCGTCCAATGAATCGTAATTAAGCGCGGCGTCAACAAGATTGCCAGCGTATACAGCGCCAAGTATAACGGCCCACATAATCGCGGTATTATTGGAGTCTTCGGCTTCCTTAAACGCTATGTCGTGGTTTTCGTTTGTATTTATGTACCTGTTGTATTTAAGAGAGGCGTCATTTATATTATATATGGTGAGCCCCAGAGAGGTCAAAAATGCGCTGCCAAAAAGTATTCCCTTGACCGTCTGGTTGTTATAAACCTGCCCCCAGCCCGGAAGAAGGGCCGAGCGCCAGAGCGGGCCGGTCATCTCCCTTGGTTCCTGTTTTTTTACGGCTTTTTCCTGCATTGTTTTATAGAAATCCATGAAATCCTTCGCTTCTTTGTCTGAATCGTCAAGCGCAAGCACTTTTTTAAAGGCGTTAAAAGCTACATTGTGCCTTTTAAGCTGGTAGGCGCAAAACGCCGCTTTTTTCCACGCTTCCTTATCTTTAGGGTTTAATCTTGCTGCTGCGCCAAAATATTTGAAGGCCTCCTCGTATTGCCGTTTCTTAAACAATTTTTCACCCGCGTCAAAATACCTCTTTGCCCTTGTTTCAGAGGCTGTAGCTGCTGCCTGTTGCCCGGCTGTGTTAATCTCCATAGAGGCATCCGGCTGCGCTGCGGCTTTTTCCGGAAATACCGTAATTGCCGCGCTGAATAAAACGATTAAACCCGCTGCCAAAAAAATTTTCTTCATGTTACTCCCCGAATATTTTTATTACATGCCCGTCAAGGACATATGTCTTTTTTCCCACGCTGTCATAAACTATGCTTCTGCCGTTAAAAACCCTTCCCTCCCCCTGTCCGTAATAACCCCACTTAAAAAGAGTATTGATTTCCGTATCAACCCTGTAAACAGCGTAAGCGCTTAAAAGCTGGGTTTTATCAGCGCTGTAAACAGCTGAATCAGTGATGAAAACCGGCATTGTATAAATATCTCCCGGAGAAAGGCCTGCTTCCAGCTTGACCATTTCAGAGGGGTTTTCCAGATTAATTACAAAAATTCCTGAACCGGCTTTAAAAAGCTTTCCGGGAGTAAAAGAACCGTTTGCGGTAAAGCTTAATACCTGTGAGTCAACCGGGATGCCGTTTTCAGAATACCTGTTAATGGTTTTGTCATAAACAGAGCTAATGTATAATTCATTGCCGCTCCACTCGATAAAGAGCCCTTCTCCGGAATTAGTGTTATGCCCAAACGATGTTATGACACCGCCCGGTGAAAGGGTATATATGTTTTCGCTTCCGTCTGTAATGTAGATATTACCCGCCGCATCATCACACATATCAAGGATTCCGCCAAATTCCGCTGCAGCAGGCTGCGGGTCGTTAAAAAACTGCGGTGCGACTCCGGGAGCCATTTTAACCACGCAATTGGAATAGGCTGAGTTATATGCTCCAAGATAGAGAGAGCCGCTGTTCCAGCGCATCACCTTTATGGTTGTATCAGCAGGATAGGATACTTCGCCTTCGTATTTAATTCCTGTGTAATCAGGCGACTCAGGGTCAAGCGGGTTGGCTCTTTGCAGCTCTTTACAGGCTGACAAAACAAGAAGAGCCGCTGCTGCAAGTATGAGTATTTTTTTCATCTCTCCGCCTTAAAACCTTACCGCGCTTACGGTAAGAGCCGCTGTATTTTTATCAGGCATGATAAACCCTATTCTTTTAGTATTATCCGACCCGGTAAGGTATCCGTCAAGAATAGACAGCCCCCAGACCAGCGCGGTTGTGCCGATGGCAATGTATACCTTTATATTCGCCTCCTCTGCAGCCCTGTATTTTTCGTCAAAACCGGTATTTGCGTTCATGTAGGCGTCAACAGCAGACTGCTGGTCAAGCGTGTATTTAATAATTGCCGATGTTCCTGCCAGAAAACCCAGAGAGTATATGTATCCTTTTGCCTTCTCGTCGTTGTAGAACTGGCCCATGCCCGGAATCAGGGCCGAGCGCCACATTATACCCGCTTTGGATTTTTGTTCCTTGTGCGCGGCAGCTGCGCTGATTCCGCATGGCAATAAAACAAAAACCGCCAACAGGGCCGCAAAAACCGATGTGATTCCCTTTTTATGCATATACTTTCACTTCCCGGTTTTATGAGGTTTTTTTAATATTACCGCTATCAGAAGAATTATAGCAACAACCATGAAAAATGGGACAACTATGCTGTCCCTGTGCGTAAATATATAGAGAAAAACCAGCACTCCGAGAAAAATCACTATCTGCATCAGCATCATTCCCCTTCGGGAACCCAGGGAAGACTGAATCCTGTTTATCTTTCTTGCCATGGGAGGCAGGTGCGCGTCTGAATGGGCTTTTTTTGCCCGGGCCCTTACTTTTTCGCTTAATTCCTTTGGCATGCCCGCTTTCATTGAAGAAAGTTTTCTGTTCTTTTGGCCAAGGTCCTGCCAGAGCATCAGTTCCCTTTTGCATATATCGCAGCCCTTTATATGCTCTTCCAGCGGGCCTAAATCCTCTTCTTCCGTAAAACCCTTTGAGTAATCCTTAAGCATTTTTCTTGCGTCTTCACACCGCATTTTTTTCACCAAGCCCGTCCATTCTTATTATGAGTTTTCTGACCTCTTTTTTGTCAACTCTGAAGCGCCGTATATATGACCTGTCCTTCTCTATTCTTTTTACCAGTTCCTTTAATTCCTTTTCCTTAACGCTGAACCTGTTGATGTAAGCCAAAAACTCCGGCATATTTTTAAACACATACTCAAGAGGCAGTTTTCTGTTAAAAAAATTTCCTTCTCCCTTTAAATTACAGGGCTCAATGTCATGAACTATCCTGAAAAAACCCGCTGTTTTAACAGCCCTGTCAAAGTTCCACATAACTGCCGCGCCGCGGCTTGCGGCTTTTAACCCGCAAAAATCACAGTCAAACGGCTTCATATTACAGCATTTTAAGCTTGGCGAGCGTCTGCCTGGCTTTTGATGCCTCCTCGGCATTGCCTGCCCTGTCATAAGCTTTTGCTAGCTTTTCGTATGTATCAATGAGCTGGTTTTTCATATTTTTCTTTGAGTAAATCAGGGCAAGAATCTCAAATACTTCAGGGTCTGAATCGTTTACATTAAGTACTTTATGGCACAGAGTAATGGCGGCGTCAAGCTGTCCGCCTTCAGAAAGAAGTTTTGCCGCTTTAAAATAGTATTCGCCGGATTTTTTGTCTTCCCTCATTTTCAGGTAAGTGTCGCCTATCTGCTCAAGTATTTCTTCGCTTCCGTTGACTATTTCCGGGTCAAGAGACAGAAGGACATTTTTTCCTTTTTCATACTCTGCGCTCTTAAAGTATATTTTGCCGAGCAGCACTTTTTCCTCAGGCGTTAAATCATAACTGCCTTCAAGTATTTTTTTTGCCTCGTCTGTTTTATTTTCCTTAAAAAGGAAATAGGCGTAAAACTGTTTGCCGTATTCTATGCCCTGCTCCATTGCCCTTTTGGCTATTTCCCGGCCTTCTGTTGACGCCCCTTTTTCCGCCGCGGAAATCAGTATTTCCTTATACATGTCCTCTGCTTCGGTTCTCTTTCCCTTTCTGATAAGTTCTTCCGCCATCATTGACATTGCCTCTGTATTGGATTTGTCGAGGTTCAGGATTTTCTTAGCCATATCAATCGCTTCCTGGGAGGACCTCTTTTCTATATACAGCCTCATTGCCTTTGTATATGCTTCGGCGCCTTCGCCTATAAGCATCTGTTTTTCACAGGCTTCGCCGAGCTTGACATAAAGATCCACATTGGCACTGTCAAGTTTTACCGCTTCCTTGAGAGCCGGGACAGCCCTTGTCAAATCATCCTTGTTAAAAAAATCAACCGCTTCCACTATTCTCGTTATCTTGTCAAACAGGGCTTTGCCGTCAAGGTCAAACTTGCGCGGGTTTAGTTTGGCTATTTTTTTGTATAAAAAGGGAATTTTGGATGTATTCCCCTTTTTTTGATAGTCATCAAGAATTTTTATATAAATTTCAAAAGCTTTTCTGTTTTCGCCTGTTTTTGAAAGCGCGTCAGCCATTGAATTGAGCAGGTTAATATCATTAGGCTCAAGCTGGAGCAGTTTTTCATACTCCTTTATCACTTTTGGCCAGTCGCCTGCCTGCGCGTATCTGGTGACTGTCTTTAATATGTCCTTTTTTGACTCCATTACGCTTCCTTTATTCTATAAGTTTGACCGGTTCATAAATCTTTACCGGGTCCTTCTTGCCTTTTACCATTATGGGTTCGCGTTCCTCATATATGATTCTGTCCTTTGTCTCCAGATAGGTGGAGTGGCTGACATAAACCGTCCCGGCAGGCGCGTTTGCTTCAAGCCTCGCCGCGAGGTTTACGTGGTCGCCGATAACAGTATAATCCATTTTTTGCGGGGAGCCCATATTGCCGGATACAACATCACCCGTATTGACGCCGATGCCTATGCCTACGGTCTGCTGGCCGCGGCGTTCTCTGATTGCGTTAAGCTTAAATGTGCTCTCCCGTATATCCATCGCTGTCCTGACTGCCCTGTAAGAGTCGTCATCGTGAGGGACAGGAATTCCATAGACAGCCATAACACAGTCGCCCACGTATTTATCAAGCAGGCCTTCCCACTTAAAAACCTTGTCTGTCTGCAGGGTCAGGTATTCATTTATAACCGAAACAACCGCCTCGGGTTCAAGATTCTCTGACATTGAGGTAAAGCCCCTTATATCGGTAAAGAGCATGGTTGCCTTGATTCTTTTGCCGTGCAGAGACAGTTTTTTCGGGTCCTTTAATATTTCCTCCATTACTTTGCTTGAAACATAGGTTGAAAATGCGCCCTTTAGAAGTTCTTTTTCCTGAAGGCTCTTTGCCGTTGTGTTGAAGGCGTCTGTTAAATCACCTATCTCATCGCGAGAGCGTATATTTATATGCACATCATATATGCCGTCACCAATTTTTTTGACGCCCTCCACAAGATATTTAATGGGATTTATCATGAAATTAACGAGTATTATTGAGAAAAATATTCCGAGTATAAGTGAGGCAAGAGTTATGAGAAGGACCTTAACAGCGTTTGCGAGAACTACCTTTTCAATAACGTCCTGCGCAACCGTTAAATGAACCTCGCCTATGTCGTTGCCAAGGGCCCGGATAGGAACAGACACATCAAAATAATTTTTACCCTTAAAGGAGTATTCCTGTATTTTAACATCTTCTCCCTCTTTTAATGGAGTAACACCCGGCGGCGGGGAATATATCTCATCTTTTTTCTTGATGTCGCTGGCTGACACGATTCTGCCGTCTTTTTTTCTTACGACTATCGCCTCAAGAATCCCTTCGTTTTTGACTGTGTCTCTTTTTTCGTCACGGTCAAGGAGGTCGCTTTTTATTATTTCAAGAGTCTTTTTCCAAAGCTCCATTTCCGCTTCCTCGATGGCTATGGGATCCTGAACCGCCTGCCTTGCCAGCAAAAAGAGGGTCAGTTCGTCATTTGTTGTCAATGCTTCGGCCGCGTTGTTCGCGAGGTTGTCGGCAATTGCGGTCGCCCTTTGTTTCACCTCTTTTGAGAGCGCTTCCCTCTGCTGGTTATAAATAAATACGCTGATAGTTACCATGATGACAGTAAGCAGCAGCCCCACGAAAAAACTGAATTTGAGGCCGAGCCCTATTCTCATTCCTTTTTTTCTTTTTTGTGAAACTGCTGCGTCAGCAGCCGGTTTTTTTGGCATTTTATAAGACTCCTTTTTTATTTATCATTTCAACAAACGCTTCTGTGATATCCGGGTCAAACTGTTTTCCTTTATTCTGCCTCAACTCATATACAACCTCATCAACCGCGAGAGCGTCCCTGTGCTCGCGTTTTGTTGTCATTGCGTCAAATGCGTCTACGACCGCGAGTATCTTCGCCTCTTTTACGATCTCGTCTTTTTTCAGGCCGTCGGGATATCCGAGGCCGTCATATCTCTCGTGATGCTGCATTATTATGGGAATAATATCCTTAAGCGCGCTTATATTATTCAGTATTCTTGCGCTCATTTCAGGGTGTTTTTGTATAAGAACAACATCATCGGGTGAGAGCATTTCTTTTTTGCCCAGAACAGCCCTGTCAACGCCAAGATTGCCGACGTCCATAAGAATGGCGGCCAGCCGCAGGTTTTCCACGCGTTCCTCTTCAAGCTTAAGATATCTGGCCGTCTCAACCGCAAGCATTGCCACCCGCATGGCGTGTCCCGGAGTGTATTTGTCCTGTGTATCAAGGGCAACGATAAAGGCATTCAGTATTCCGTCATAGTATCCGCTTAATTTTCCGGTCATGTCATTAAAACTGTTCGCAAGAGCCTGAAGCTCGTTTTTAACGTTTACTTTTATTTTATATTTAAAATCGCCCGAGGACACTATTTCCGCGCCTGTCACAAGCTCCCTTATTGGTTTTGTTATCCTGCCCGCTATGAACATGGCTATAAAAACGGCAATAAAAAAGACAACGGTTCCGAGTATTGCCGTTTTTATATAAAACGGAAACAGGAGCCTGTCCGCATAACCCGAGTCAAACCCTGTTTTTATCGTCCCTATGAGAACAGGTGAATTATCAAGCTTTGCCTCTATGGTTCCGGAAAATACCTTTACCTCGGTTGTTTCCCCGCCCAAAGAATAGTATGAAGTGCTTTCTGCCTCGGGGTAAAGTTCTTTCATCTCTTTTCCGATGTCATCAAGACGGGTGGACGCCGCAATTATTCCCCTGTTATCCGCCACAATAATATAGAGGATTCCCGGAGTAGCAGAGACTCTGGAAATGTATTCAGCCATTTTGACAGAGTCTTTTTTCAGGAGGGGGTCGGTAATAACGCCCTTAAGATAGTTAACAACAAGTTTTCCCTTTTCGTCAATTTCTCCGGATAAAATAGCCCTGGTATCCCTGATGTGTATCCAGGTAAAAGCAGCCATAGAAACCAATATAATAAAAGCAAAAGCGGCTATTATCTGGGTCTTGATTCTCACCCTTTAAGCCTCCGTTTTGGTTTACGCGTAACGCGCAAAAACCCATAGTAAATTAAGTTTAGCATAAAGAATTATATAGGGCAATACCAAACAGTACATAGAAGTAACCCGTTAGTTACGCCGGGTTTTCTGTCACTTTTTCGAGGTAATCTGAAAAAGCGCGTGAAATATATTAATGCCCATATTAACAGACAGTCTTTCCAGCACATCCTGGAATACAGCCG
>DSBP01000323.1 GCA_011049465.1 bacterium
CTCTCTCCCTGCTCCGGCCGCGCGTAGTTGCGGTCAAGCGCAGTATCCCTGTCAGGAGTTGGCAGAGGAGTGTGGGTCTGTGTTATCGTCCACGTCGGCGTTATTGTATGGGTCGCGGATACTGAGCTTGTCGAAGTATGCATCGGAGTATATGTAAATGTCACGCTCTGCGTTACTGTCGGCGTGTCCGTGAATGTGTATGTCGGCGACGGCGTGGCTGTAAATGTGGGCGTATCAGTACGCGTGGCTGTGAATGTGTATGTGTCTGTCGGCGTTGAAGTGTATGTCGGAGTTGGCGTGTCCGTGGGGGTTGCTGTGAACGTAAATGTGGGTGTATGGGTATAAGTCTCTTCAGGCGTCGGCGTGTCCGTGGGAGTTGCTGTTTCCGTAAATGTCGGGGTGTCAGTGAATGTCGGCGTATTTGTGGGAGTGTCTGTCGGTGTTGCGGTATATGTGGGGGTTGCTGTAGGAGTAGGAGTAAGGGTTGAGGAGTAAGTACTTGTCGGCGTGAACGTCTCTGTAGCTGTTGAGGTGACAGTCGGGGTTACGGTATACGTAATCGTTGGCGTGACCGTCTCCGTTGCAGTCTGCGTTACCGTTGGGGTTACTGTGGGTGTGATTGTAGGCGTGACTGTTGGTGTTACGGTCGGCGTATCAAGCGGTGTATCTGTTGATGTTGGCGTAACCGTTGGCGTCACTGTAGAAGTTACGGTCGGCGTAACAGTTGGCGTTACAGTGGGTGTTGCTGTGGGCGTGACTGTTTCTGTTACTGTGGGTGTTACTGTTTCAGTTACAGTCTGTGTTGCCGTTTGCGTAACCGTAGACGTGCCTGTCTCTGTCACGGTCGGCGTGAAGGTCGGGGTCCATCCGCATCCGTCATCAAGTGTTCCGTTGTTTAAGTACCTGACAAGCGTAAAATCTCCCGTAGGATTAAATCCGTATCCTGCCAGCAGTATCTTTCCGTCCTGCTGGACACTGACCGACCGGCTGTACTGTACGCCAGCTGTCAGCACTTTGCCTGACGCTCCGAATCCCGTGTCAACGCTCCCGTTGCTCATGAACCTTGCCATTGCAGACTTAAACGAGCCGCCCGAGTCAGACTGCCCCGCGATTATTATGCTTCCGTCGCTCTGTATCGCTATATCTTTCGGATAATCATTGCTTGACGAAAAATCCAGTACCGCAATACCGTTAGAATTAAAAGACGTATCCGGCGCGCCGCTGCTCAAATACCTGATTGCCGTAAAATCCGAGTTCAGCCCATTGCTGCTTTCAACTCCGACAACAATTTTTCCGTCGCTCTGCAGCTTTACGCCTATGCCATAATCATCAAACCCCGTTATGTCCGTGGCCACGATGCCGCCTGTGCCGAAAGAAGTGTCAAGCGTTCCGTTGTCATGATACCTCAATACAATTACGTTCCTTGAAGCCTGGGCCGCATATCCTGCCGCCACTATTTTCCCGTCGGTTTGTATCGCCACCCCGGTAACGCTGTCATTTGACGCGCTTACAGCGGTTACCACAATGCCGCCGGTTCCAAAAGACGGGTCAGGCGTGCCGTCATCCAGAAGCCTTATCAGAAGAGTGTCCCATGTAGATGAGGGGTTTGTACCGCCGGCGATGACTATTTTTCCGTCGTCCTGAATTACAGCGCTGTTGCAGAGATCGATATTTCCGTCGTTGTCAATGACAACAACTCCTCCTGTCCCGAAAGAAGAATCAAGCGCGCCGTTGTCCAGGCAGCGTGCAACAATCACATCGTTTCCGCCGGTGCCTGCCGTGACTATTTTTCCGTCGCCCTGCACCATTATCTCCCCTATCTCCCCCGCGATATCCAACACCAGTTTACCCCCGGTGCCAAAAGAAGGGTCAAGATTCCCATCCGACAGATACCTGACAATTGCAAATTTGTTGAACGGTTGTCTCGCCTTGCCCGCAACCAGTATCTTCCCGTCTTCCTGTATTGTGGACGCGGCCGCCATGTCAATATCACCGGCAAAATCAGTGAAAACTATACCATTCACCCCGAAACAACCCGTTGTCGGGAACGGCGTGGGGCTTATGGTCGGCGTGACAGTCGGCGTAGCAGTAAACGACGGCTGCAGGGTCGGGGTCATGATTGCGGTGGGTTCGGGGATAATCCCGTAAGAGAACCTGAAACCGTAATCAGCGCCTGTCATGCTTGTTGGCCATGACCCGCCGCTGTCTGTCGAAAACTGGACGTATGAATCCTGTCCGTCATAAGTAAGGTCATAAAGATACACAAACCCGTCAGAACCAAGCCTCACAAAATCATAGGCATTATACTCATCTGAAAGCGGGGAACTCAGATAAAGCCTGTAATTTTTGCCTGACACAAGCGTTACAGCATATCCTATGTCAACATCAACCCACTGCCTTGTTGATGTTGATGCCCCGGCGCTCCAGAGTACTCCCTGCGCCTCCACATAACCGTCGCTCACATTCTCAAGCGTATAATAAAGGTCGTCCATTGGCACGCTTCCGAACCTCGCGACCCAGCACCCGAGCCTGTCCACCTGAAGAGTCTCATTTGCCCGGAAAAACTGCGCGATATAATCCTGTTCATAAACCCTGTCATTATAGGTAATGTGATAGGGGTTTCCAAACATTTCTCCGCCTTCAAAAACCAGCGCAAACACGGGCATTACAGAGGAGGGGCTCCACTCTGTGCCTGAATAATACCTGCCCGATAAATCCGGATTATGGATTTGCCCAAAGGGTATTATCCCGTGGTTCGGGTTTGTGCCGTAAGTCAGGGTTATGTAATTTGACCCGTTAATTGTCCCCGATGAATATTCCACCACTATATGATAAGGAATGCCCGCGTTCAGTCCCGCCGTAAACCCTGTTATTGTTGTCCAGCCTGTGCTGAACGCCCTGTTAACCGGCCCGCCGCCCGCCACAATCGAGCCAGAGGGAAGCCCTGCGCCGTCATCTGTCTGAATGCTTATCCTGTATTGCGGGGAACTGCCGCTCACCACCGCCCTCAGCCGCACTTCCCTCAACTCTTTCGCCGAATCAAGGCTGAAACGCATCGCTGTTTTACGCGAAACATCATCCAACGTCCACGCCATAACATTTGTCACAATGCTTCTGTTTCCGACATAACCGGTTCCATGAGGCACCGCTGTCGGGGTTATTGTGGGGGTTACTGTGGGCGTTGCTGTGAAGGTCGGAGTTTCTACGCCTCCTCCGGAACATACATACGCGTTTATTGACCATTTTTTATCCCCCCAGGAATCAGCGCTGAATGTTCCCGGCCACGGGTCAGGATAAACATGATTAACCCGGTAATTTTCGGGCAATACTGTTGTATCATATCTTGTTGTTACAAAATCGGTGCTAAATACAAAAGCAAGCCAGTAATCGCCTGCCGGAAGGCCGTTAACAAGAAACGGAAAATCATTCCACCAGCCTGAAATCAAAGCCTGCTCTGTTCCTGCTGCGATAAAACTGCCGGGCTCGCCCATTGAATCAGAGTAAAGAGCGACTTTGCCGTGCGCCCCTGCCGCATCTTCTATATATATAGATATTCCCTGCAGATCGCCCGCGTCTATGTATACACGCGCCGCTTCAATTCTCGCATTTATTCCGTTTTCAGTGCTTGTTCCCGGTATTTCCGGGCCGTATGTCGCGCAGGATGTTGCCGCTATTGTCGGCGTTGGTGTCGGCTCGCCGCCTTCAACAACATTCAGCTTGAATATGAACTCCCTGTTTACGTTTGTCGTCCAGCCCGTGTCCCCTGACGTTGTCCTGCACAGCACATTATCCGCGCCTCCGTATGTTAATTGATCATACAACGGGTCCATTAAAAAGGAGTTGTCGTTGTCATTCGCTATGGTTTCATAAAAATTTAAATCATTTGTCCCGTTCCCGTCGCCCTTCGCGTGTATATATACCCTGTAAACATTTGATGGGTTAAGGGTAACCTCCGGAAAATTCGCCTCAACCCACTCAAAATTAACCGTGCCCAGCATTCCCGGGCTCGCGATATTTCCGGCTGCCAGTATGTTTGCGCCTGTGACGTCATACAGCGTATATTCAAGGTCGTTTACGGGATTGCCGTATTTTCTCACATATACCCGCAACCCGTTTACAGTAACAGGAGCAGGCAGG
Source organism: bacterium (assembly GCA_011049465.1). GTDB lineage: Bacteria > Oederibacteriota > PGYV01 > PGYV01 > DSBP01 > DSBP01. The sequence continues at coordinate 4,138 of DSBP01000323.1, forward strand.
TTTTTAATCTCCTCTCCGACCATCCTGTTGTTTGAAGCGGCCGCATCCCCGTTTCCGTGGACAGAATATGCAACATTATTGGGAAACGGATTTCCAAAATGATCTCCGCCAGTATCCTCAAGGCAAAACACCGGCATATACAGAGGCTGTTCAGCCCAGCCTCCCCCGGGCGGCTTATACATTACCGCGGCAGTATCATCATAATCCTGGTACCTCGGAAATATTTTATGGTTAGGCGCGGTATATCCAATGTCAACGCTGCCGGAAGCGCCGCTTCTTTTTACAACCACATAGTATGTTGTATTCGCAGCCAAACCTGTTTCTGTTATATTAAAACTTACCCATCCCGAAGAGGAAATATAGTTTACATAACTTTCTATATACGTTGATAACAAATCTGTTTTTATGCCCGCGATATAATCCCCGGGAGTTGTTACCCCTCTTATATAAAACCTTATTGACCTTGCTGTTATGGCCTTTTTCAGCGTAAACCTGAAGGCAAATTCCGCGAGGCTGTCGCTGATCGTCCTTGCGTAAACCTGGTCCTCTATTACGCATTCATTAGCCAGCTTTACTGCCTGCGACACAATAATCTGCGTGGGGGTAATGGTGGGCGTGAATGTCGCAGTCGCGGAAATATTCATGGAAAAAAACAAGATTATCCCGCAGGCCATTGCCCCCCTTTCAAACACTGTTTGGATAAAAAACACTGAACTTACGCCCTGTAACCGCCTGCCTGCTTTTTTTCCTGTCATTGCGCCTCTTCCGCCTTTTTAAACGCGCTGTTTATAATTCCGTCTTTTACAAAGGAAAAAACAGCCGCCTTATAACCGCCTTCAGCCACTCCCATTTTTTTCATCACTCCATTTTTTATATGCGAATATTTTTCCGCGCCGAGCCCGTCTTTTACCGCCTTTATCCTCATGTAAAAGAGCGCCTCGAGCCCGCTCTTTATCTCGTTTTGGGAGAAGGCTCCCGCGCTCATGTTTTTTTCCACCCTCTTAAAATCAATGGAGCCGTCCTGCCTCAGCCTTCCCTCGTCATCAAAGTTCGCGTTTTTTAAGAATCCGTAATTAACCGCTGTCTTCTCAAGCGAGCGCAGAAGCATATTGTCCGTTGATTTAATATCTATCATGGCGTAGAGCTCAGCCTGAAGCGCGCCCCTTATCTCCTCAAATAAAAGAAAAACTCCTGAGAAAAAATCAGAACCTTTGGGCTCCGGCTCAATTGCTTTTTCAGAGGCCGGTTCCGCAGGTTTTTTTTCCTCCTCCTCCTCTTTGGTTTCTTTTTCCTGCAGGCTCATAAGCTGCTCAGCGCCTGATTTAATGACAATGGAAGGCTTTTCACCCGCAGGTTTCTCCTCTTTTACGGGCAACGCCCCGGGTTTTTTTTCCGATGAGCCGAATATGCCGGCTATGTCATCCATGTCAAAAAACGAGTCTTTATTCCCCATTAATCACCTTACCCCTGTTTCCCTGTTTTTATTCAGCACGGTATTTATGAGCCTTCCCTCTATCTTCCAGGTGATGTATGAATAGAACTCATCATTTGAAAAACCCTTTTCTTTCCACCTGGCCACAGACTCAAAAAGCGCGGCATTGGCCTCCCTGATAAGCGACGCGAATGATATACCCGTACCCCTGTACCTCGCTGCAATCTGCATGGCTGTTTTCATGTTTGATTCAATCAAAAACCTGAAAACAGCGGCCTCGGTCCTCTTTGGAAGCTCTTTTTTGTATTTATCAAGGGCTGACGATACAGCCGAAGGGCTCATGTCCTTAAATTTTACAACAGCAACTATGTAATCCTTAAGCTTCTTATCATCCGGAGCCAGCAGTTTGTTTTTCATCTTTTCACCGCCATATTTTTTTTGTATCTTCTATATTATATAGCAAAATACGTGCCGCGTTTTTCAACATAAAAACAAAGCAAAAAAACCATTTGTTCCATATTGTGAGATTTAAATGACGGATTTTTGGACTTTTTTGCGGAATAATGAACAGATTATTAAACAATTGAAACAAATATCATCTGACAATCATGGAATAACAACTATCTTTTTTGTTATTGTTTTGTTTTCAGCGCTTATCCTGAGAAAATATACGCCGTTTGCCACTGCCACACCCGCGTCATTCACTGTTTCCCACACCACGCAATCTGTCCGCTCTATCTGTTTATCGCCAGGATGGATTCCAATTGTCAGCGTTATTGTTTGTCAATTTCATCTGTCCTGTGCCATCCGCGTTTATTACATAAATATCCCGGTTATTGCCGTCAATTTTGCTTTGAAACACTATCTTTGTGCTGTCAGGCGACCATGAAAGTTTTGTATTGTTCTCAATCGCGCCGCCGAATGTCAGCCTTGTCTGGTTCATTCCATCCGCATCCATTGCATACATCTCCCAATCGCCGTCCCTGTTGCTTACAAACGCTATCTTCGCGCCGTCAGGCGACCATGCGGGCCACATGTTGTTAGTGAAGGATGTTGTGTGCGCAAGTCTTGTCGAACCCGTACCATCCGCGTTTATTGCATATATTATAGAAGAACCTTCGCCACTGCCCATGAACATTATCTTCATCTTCGCTTCATCAGGCGACCAGATAGGACAATATGGCACCCAATTAAGAGGTGTCACCGCTTCCTGATTTGAACCGTCCGCGTCCATTACATATATTCTTTCCATTAAATCATCCCCTCGCTTACTCATAAACGCTATCTTTGTTCCGTCAGGCGACCACGCAGGATGTCTCTCTTCAGCACTGTTGTTTGTCAGGTTTGTCTGATTTGAGCCATCCGCATCCATTACATATATTTCATTATTGCCGTCCCGGTTGCTTACAAACGCTATCTTTGTGCCGTCAGGCGACCAGGAAGGAGAACCGTCACCCGTGCTGTTATTTGTCAAATTTGTATGATTTGAGCCGTCCGCATTCATTACATATATTTCTTTATTACCGTCCCGTTCACTTGTAAACACTATCTTTGTACCGTCGGGCGACCATGGGGAAATGCCATAAAACGTTATACCGTCATACGCGCTGTTGTTTGTCAGGTTCGTCTGATTTGAGCCGTCCGCGTCCATTACATATATTTCACTGTTGCCGTCCCGGTTGCTCATAAACAAGATTTTTCCGTCCTCTCCGCCTGTCGCTGTCGGCGTCGCCGTTGAATCAATCAATGTTGCCGAGAGCATTTTTCGCTCCTTACAGCCGGAAACAGCAATAAAACACATTAAAACTGCAATTATCACCGCCATAAGCATTTTGTTCATACCTTCACCTCCGCATCTCTATAACACATTTTTTATCTTATAACAGCCATTTTTTTCGTTATCACTTTGTTTTCAGCGCTCACTCTGAGGAAATATACGCCGTTCGCCACTGCCACTCCCGCGTCATTCTCCGTTTCCCAC
>DSBP01000044.1 GCA_011049465.1 bacterium
GAAACATTGTGGCAAAAGAGATTCTTCTGGGCGTACTTATAGTCCTGGTACTGCTTTTCTGGCCCACGATTTCAACGGACGGCATCAGCGCTTTTCTGGCGGGCTTTTCTTTTATCCTTAGGCCGCTTATACTTGTGCTTGGCGTCCTGGTAAGCCTGATACAGGCCTCTGTTTTTACGCTGCTTACGGCCATTTACATAGCGGGCGCTGTTGCGGCGCACGGCGGGCATGAACATGAAGAGGCGCATTAATACGGCGATTTAAAAAAAATGATATTAAACAGGAGGTGGAAGAGTTGAAGAAGTTTGCGGTTGGTTTGTTGGCAGCGGTTTTTGTTATCGGAATAGCGGGTGTTGTTTTTGCGGCTGACGCGGGCGCGGCAGGAGAGGCCGGCAAGGCGTCAAAAGACAGCGTACAGTTTTTTGCGTTTACTGTAATGGCAGCGGCTCTTGGCGTTGGAATCGGCGCGCTTGGATGCGGGCTCGGACAGGGAATAGCAACAGGGCAGGCGGCAGAAGCGCTTGCGAGGCAGCCTGAAGCGGGCGGAAAAATTCAGACCATGCTTATTATCGGACTTGCTTTTATGGAGTCGCTTACGATTTACGCCCTTGTAATCGGGCTGATATTGATTTTTGCAAACCCGTTTATTCCGTATTTTCTGGGATAAGCTTTTCGGAGCGGATAACAGCCGCTCCGCGGACTTATGGAAACTGCGGGGCAAATCAGGAAATTGCGCCCCTGAAAAATGAATTACACGGAGGTATGTGATGGTAAAGATTGATTTACCTGTTTTTTTGCTGCAGCTGATAACTTTTCTTATAGCGATGCCGCTTATATGGAAGCTTTTTATCGGGAGCCTCTCCAGGACCCTTAAAAAAAGGGATGACTTCATAAGGGAGAGCCTGGACAAGATAGAAAAAGACCGTGCTGACATGGAAACCATGAAAAATGATTATGAAAAAAGAATTGCGGAAATGCAGGCAGGAGTAAAGGCTGCCATGGACAAGGCATTGTCGGACGGCGATAAAATGAAGCAGAAGATGACGGAGGACGCCAGGGCAGAAGGCGCGCGGCTCATTGCTGAGGCTAAAAATGAGATTGAAAACGAGAAAAAGAGGGCCATTGAAGAGGTGAAAAACACAATAGTCGATATATCCATAATGGCCGCTGAAACAGTAATAAGGAAAAAGATTACAAAGAAGGAACAGATGGCGGTTGTGGACAGGCACATTAAAGATATCGAAAAGAATGTGAATTGAGGCGGAAAAATGGCTGATACCGTACTTCCCGGAAAATACGCAGAGGCTTTATTTATCCTGGCGCGGAAAGAGGGCGCTGTGGAGCGGGTTAAAAACGACCTTGGGTTCATAAGAAACACCATTCATAAAAATCCGTCGTTCGCCGCGGTGATTAATCATCCGGGGGTTGCGAGGGAAGAGAAGAAAAAAATAGCAGCAGCTGTATTTGAAGCTTCTGTGGCAAGGATATCGCTTAATTTTTTGATGCTGCTCATAGATAAAAAGAGGGAAAAAATCATTGAAAGCGTGGCGTTTTTATTCGCGGAAAAGGCGGACGAGAGCATGGGTATAAAAAAACTGACAATAACAACAGCGAGAAAACTTGAAGAGGAAGAGAAAAACAAGCTGATTAAAAAACTTGAAAGCGCGGTTAAGAAGAAACTGGTGGTCAATGCCGAGGTTAATCCCGAGATACTCGGAGGCATAATAATACGGGACAGGCTTAAGCTCATTGACGCGAGCGTTGTGCAGTTTTTAAACGGGCTGAAGGCTGATTTAAAAGCCGCGAAGGCAGAAGGCGCCGGGAAAATAAAAAAGGCCCCTCCAAAAAAGGCGAAAAAGAGAGCGAAAACCGGTAAAAAAAGTACGGCAGTAAAACCGGCCCCAAAGGCCGTCAAAAAACCTAAAAAAAAGAAAAAATAACATAAAGCAGGAGGATACATATGCAGATAAAACCGGAAGAGATAACGAACATAATAAAGTCGCAGATAGAGAAGTACGAGACAAAAGTCTCGCTCTCCGAAGTCGGGCATGTCATACAGGTCGGGGACGGAATTGCGCGTGTTTACGGGCTTGATAATGTAATGTCCATGGAGCTCCTTGAGTTTCCCGGAGGGGTTTACGGCGTAGCGCTCAATCTTGAAAAAGACAATGTCGGTGTTGTTCTTATGGGCGATGATAAAGAGATTAAAGAGGGGGATGTCGTAAAAAGGACAAGCAGGATATTATCTGTTCCCGTTGGAAAGGAGATGATAGGCAGGGTTGTTGACCCGCTGGGGCAGCCGCTTGACGGAAAAGGGCCGATTAATACAACGAAATTCAGGGAAGTCGAGGTGAAGGCAGCCGGTGTTGTTGACAGGATGCCTGTTCACGAGCCGCTCCAGACAGGGATAAAGGCTATAGATGCCATGATTCCCATAGGAAGGGGCCAGCGGGAGCTTATAATAGGAGACCGGCAGACGGGCAAGACCGCGATTGCGATAGACACCATAATTAACCAGAAGGGCAAGGATGTAGTCTGTATTTATGTGGCAATAGGCCAGAAACAGTCAACTGTGGCAAGGGTTGTGGATGTTCTTGAAAAGCACGGCGCGATGCAATATACGATTGTTGTGGCCGCGAACGCCTCTGACCCCGCGCCTCTTCTTTATATAGCCCCATATGCCGGCTGCGCTATGGGAGAGGAGTTTATGTGGAACGGGGGCCATGTGCTTTGTGTATATGATGACCTGTCAAAACACGCTGTCGCGTACAGGCAGATGTCTCTTCTACTGAGAAGGCCGCCGGGGAGAGAGGCTTATCCGGGAGATGTATTCTACCTCCACTCAAGGCTGCTTGAAAGGGCCGTAAAGCTTGACACGAAACACGGCGGCGGGTCAATCACTGCGCTTCCCATAATTGAGACGCAGGCAGGCGACATCTCTGCTTATATACCGACAAATGTTATCTCAATAACCGACGGGCAGATATTTCTTGAAGGAAACCTCTTTTCAGCGGGCATAAGGCCGGCTATTAATGTGGGGCTGTCTGTATCAAGGGTCGGCGGAAACGCCCAGACAAAGGCAATGAAACAGGTTGCGGGAAAACTGAAGCTTGACCTTGGACAGTACAGGGAGCTTGCGGCGTTCGCGCAGTTTGGCACGGAGCTTGACAGGTCATCAGAACTGCAGCTTGCGCTTGGAAAGAGAATGGAGGAGATACTGAAGCAGGGACAGTATGTGCCCGTTGATTTTGAGGATCAGGTATTGATTATTTACGCGGGAATTAACAGGCATCTTGATGATGTGGCGCTTGAAGATGTGGACGCGTTTGAGAAAGGGCTGATAACGCTGGCAAATACAAAACATCCGGAAATCAAGAAAGAGATAAATGAGAAAAAGACGCTGACCGACGACCTTAAGAAAAAGATGGATGACGTCATAAAGGAATTTAAATCGGGTTTTAAAAAGGCGGCAGGCGCCTGAACGGCCCGGACGGAAAAAATAAAACAGGAGCAGTAAATGGCGACGCTCAGGGAAGTAAGAAAGAGAATTAAAAGCGCCCAGAATATACAGCAGATAACAAAGGCGATGAAAATGGTCGCGGCCGCCAAACTGCGCAAGGCGCAGGAGCGCATACTGCATGCGCGGCCATATGCGGACAAAATAAGGGAAGTGATAGCTGACCTTGTCACAAAAGCGGAGCCGGGAAGGTTTCCGCTTGTCAGGGAAAATAAAGGGGTTAAAAAAGAGGCGCTGATAATCATAACCGCGGATAAGGGGCTGTGCGGGAGTTTTAATACAAATCTGATAAAAGAGGCGCTTAACAAAATGAAGGATACTCCCGACCTCAATCTCTTTTTTATCGGCAAAAAGGGCATGGATTTGCTTAAAAAATTCGGGAAGGAAATTGAAAAATTCAAATTCAACGACAGAAAGATTAACTGGTTTGACGTGGAGGAGATGGCTGACATGGCATCTGAAAATTACATAAACGAAAAGTACGCCAGGGTCGAGATTATATACAGCCAGTTTCAAAACTCTTTGCAGCAAAAAATAGTGAGAAAGCAGCTTCTGCCGGTTGTTTTTGAGAAGGAGGAAGCGGCGGTTTCCAATGAGTTTATTTACGAACCTAATGAAGATGCTGTGCTTAATGACCTGATAACCAGATACGTAAAGACAACGCTTTTCAGGGCGGTTCTTGAGTCTCAGGCTTCCGAGCACGGCGTAAGAATGGTATCCATGGAAATGGCCACAAATAACGCGGGCGACATGATACGGTCGCTTACGCTGCTTGCCAACAAGACGAGGCAGGCGGCAATAACGAGGGAAATAATGGAAATAGTAGGCGGCGCCAACGCGATACAAAACGGCTGAACCGCTTGCGGCAAGGCCTGGAACGGAATAATTTAAAACGCAGGAGGATGAAATGAACACGGGAAAAGTGGTGCAGGTCATAGGCCCGATTATTGACGTTGAGTTTTCGGACGGGAAGCTTCCGGAGATTTACAACGCCCTGAAAGTCAAGGGCGATTACGTAATAAGCGGGGAGACGAGAAAAATAGACCTTACAGTAGAGGTGGCAATGCATACGGGGGACAATACCGTAAGGTGCGTGGCTATGAGATCAACGGACGGAATATCAAGGGGAATGAATGCTGTTGATACGGGAGAGCCGATCAGAATCCCGGTGGGCGAAGAGATTCTTGGAAGGGTTTTGAATGTACTTGGAGAGCCTGTTGATTACATGGGTCCGGTGAACGCGAAAAAATCCAGCGTAATCAGGAAAAGGCCGCCTACTTTTGAGGAGTTGGCAATTAAAACAGAGATGTTTGAAACCGGAATAAAAGTCATAGACCTTCTTTGCCCGTATCCAAAAGGCGGAAAAGTCGGGTTGTTTGGCGGAGCGGGTGTCGGAAAGACCGTTGTTATTATGGAGCTTATCAGGAATATAGCCCAGGAGCACGGCGGTTATTCTGTGTTTGCCGGCGTAGGAGAGAGGACCAGGGAAGGCACTGATTTGAGGCTTGAAATGATGGAGTCCGGAGTTATAAGTAAAACTGCGCTGATTTACGGGCAGATGAACGAGCCTCCGGGAGCAAGGCTCAGGGTAGGCTTATCAGGCCTTGCGGCAGCCGAGTATTTCAGGGACGAAGGGGGCAAAGACGTACTGCTTTTCATTGATAATATTTTCCGTTTTACTCAGGCAGGCTCCGAGGTATCGGCCCTTCTTGGCCGTATGCCCTCGGCTGTGGGTTACCAGCCAAACCTGGCCACGGAAATGGCGGAATTGCAGGAGCGGATAACCTCGACACGCAGCGGTTCCATCACTTCTGTCCAGGCCATTTACGTCCCTGCTGATGACTTGACGGACCCGGCGCCGGCTACGGCTTTTGCCCACCTTGACGCAACCACGGTTCTTTCAAGGCCGCTGTCAGCGCTCGGTATTTATCCCGCTGTTGACCCGCTTGATTCCACATCCACAATACTTAAACCTGAAGTGGTGGGTGAGGAGCACTATAATGTGGCCATGGAAGTAAAAAGGATACTGCAAAGGTATAAGGACCTGCAGGACATTATAGCGATACTCGGGATTGACGAACTCGCTGAACAGGACAAGATAATAGTGGGAAGGGCAAGGAGGATACAAAAATTCCTTTCACAGCCCTTTTTCGTGGCTGCTCAGTTTACGGGGCACGAGGGCAAATATGTGTCTGTCAAGCAGACGGTATCAGGTTTCAAAAAGCTTGTTGAAGGAGAGCTTGACTCGCTGCCCGAACAGGCTTTTTATATGTCCGGAAGCATAGATGAGGCGGTAAACAGGGCAAAGGCTATTGTATAGGCCGGGCCCTAACAACGGAGAATTAAATGGCAAAAACTTTTGAATTAAGCATAGTAACGCCTGAAAAAAAGGTATTTGAGGGAAAGGTGGTTTCCCTTGCCGCGCCCGGCATAGAAGGTGAGTTTGGAGTGCTGGCGCAGCATGCGCCTTTTGCGACAGTGCTTGCTCCGGGGGTTGTTGACATAAAACATGAAGACGGCCGGAGGGAAATGATGGCAGTATCAGGGGGTTATATTGAAGTTGCCGCAGGAAAGGCAGTCCTGCTTGTTGAGACGGCGGAGAGGCCTGAGGAAATTGATGTAGACACGCTGAAGCGGAGAAAAGCGGAACATGAAAAGATGCTGAAGGCAAGGAACAGGGAGGATATTGATTACGACGCCCTGCAGGCGCAGCTTCTGAATGAGATATCCAGGCTCAAGGCCATCGAGATACTTGAAAAAAGAAAAAGGGTTTAAGCAAGTGAGGTATTTAGCGGTAAAAAAGACGGCAGTCGCCGTCTTTTTTGTTTTATTGTGCGGGGCAGCAGTGGCGCTTGATTTCAGGGAAATTAAGGAGTTCGAGCCAAAGTATTATTCTGAAACAGGAATCATAAAAGACGGATGCCTGCTGGCAAGGTGGGAAAGAAAGACTCTTTTTCACAAGGATATCTTTGTAAAGGATGGAGAGTGGAAGCGGGCAAGACGATTCAACCCGAGGGGGTTTTTCATAACATTTCACAGGCCGGAAGAGACGGTAAAAGCGGATAAGTTCAGCGTGATGAGCCCGTTTATGGCAGAAGGAGGCTTATACGGAGCTTTTACGTTGAGCCTGGGGTCAGTTAACAGCTCGATTGCGGTAGTCGATATGAAGAAAAACAGAGTGATATACTCGGCCGAACTTGTCCAGTCCCTTAAAGCCGGCATTCCCGGAATATCAATGGAGAGGGTGATGTTTGGGGCGTCTGTGACGCCGGACGGAGCTTATGCGGTGTGCGATTCGTTTGACAGGGAAGGAAAGAGGATGGTTTATTATATAGACACAATGGCTAAGAAAGAATTCAGGATTGAAAACGCGGCTTTGGGAAGAGCGGGCGGCGGGCATGTTTATTATATAAAGTACGAAACCGGTAAAGAGGGTTCAGCTGCGGCACGGCAGCCGTTAGACGGCAGCGGCACGGAAGAAGAACTGTTTCAAATTGACGGAGGGGCAATAGGCATTGAATACGAAGCGGGTGCAGCTTACGTAATTACAGACAGAGGGGTTTACGCGCACAGGCCGGATAAAAAGGGAGCAAATGAAAAGATTTATGATTTCAGCAAATTGAGCGTGGGTTATGAGGTATTCAATGTGGAAATGGCCTTTTCGGGAAACAGGGAAGGAATTTCATACCTTTTGATAGTTGTAAAGCGTTACGATAAGGGAATGTATTCATGGATGATATATGGAGCGCCGCTTCAATAAACGGAGTTTATCCGAAACGGTTATACGTTTAAGGCAGGCCTCTGATTTCCACGTTTAAAGAGAAACAAAACGCTGTTTTAGTTGTCAAAAGTATTGGAAAAGCCTTATAATATGAGAAAAAAATTAGTTCTTGACACGGTAAACATTAAATGATATATTTTAAACAAAGAGGTGAGTTCAATGTTAAAGGC
>DSBP01000045.1 GCA_011049465.1 bacterium
GGAGAAACAAGCCGGTTTCAAGCGGGGTGTATTTGTATGTGCTGGAGGCAGTGTCAGGCGAAGAGCGAGCTAACGCGCGGTCAAAGTGTAGTGTGGTGAGGTAGGGAGAAAGACAAGTTTATATTTGATATTGGATATTTTATAGTTAAGGCAGGAAGAAACTGGAAAAAGTTTAAAATTAAAACAAGGGGATTTGGCGGTAATTTTGAATATTGGTTTGATATTGAATATTTTATAGTGAAGGAAATAAGACGGGTTCAAATTCAGCGTTGAAGGTTTCATGTTTTAAACCAAAACCGTGTCCAAAATCAAGCCGCATTTAAAGGCAGTAATTTGTAATTTGTAGTTTGTAGTTGGAAAGCGCTGAAACTTGAAACGTGAAACTATGAAGTTGAAACTTGTTCAAACTTGAACCTTGAATTTTGAGCAGCGCCGCCGCCGGGAAAGGGTTAATTTCCGGTTTAACTTTTAAGTTTTCAGTTTAAAAGGATACCCTCATTTGACAATCCTCTTCAAATGTAATAAAATATAGCACATGAAAGGTGTGCGGTAAAAACATTATCAGGAAAGGTGAAGAGTGGCGCATTCTGCAGAGGCATTGTTTCTTATAGCTTCCATACTTGTCTTTATATCCGTTATTGCCAGCAGGGCAACGGACAGGCTCGGGCTGCCCGCGCTTCTTCTCTTTCTCGGCATCGGGATGCTGGCGGGCTCAGAGGGGCCGGGCGGAATACATTTTGACAATGTAAGCGCCGCCAAATCCCTCGGCATAATAGCCCTTGCCGTGATACTTTTTTACGGAGGAATGGACACAAAGTGGAAGCACGTCAAGCCGGTGCTTGGAAGCGGTATTCTGCTCGCGACTCTCGGCGTGCTGTTTACCGCTGTCATAACGGGTGCTGCCGCGTTTTTTATAGCCGGCCTTCCGCTCGCGCAGTCAATGCTTCTCGGCGCTGTAGTCTCCTCGACCGACGCGGCGGCTGTCTTCTCAATACTGCGCTCAAGAGGGGTGAATTTAAAGGACAATATGCGTTCTGTCCTTGAGCTTGAATCGGGAAGCAATGACCCCATGGCAATTTTTCTGACTCTCGGAATAATGGGGATAATAGGGGCGGGCGGCGCCGGAATGGCGGCTCTTGTGCCGAAGTTTTTCTGGGAGATGGGAAGCGCCATTATAGCCGGATATTTGCTGGGAAAAATACTGGTGTTTTTGATAAACAAAATAAACCTTGAGTTTGACGGTTTATACCCTGTACTCACCATGTCTCTGCTCATTATGTTTTTTTCCCTCGCGCTTAAAGCGGGCATAAACGGCTATCTCTGTGTTTATGCGGCGGGAATTGTGATGTGCAACAGCGACTTTATCCACAGAAAAAACCTTACCCGGTTTCACGAGGGAATGGCCTGGCTCGCGCAGATCGGCATGTTTCTTATGTTCGGGCTGCTGGTCTTTCCTTCGGCGCTCGGGCCCGTGGCAGTCGAGGGGCTGCTTGTGGCGGCAGCGCTGATCTTTATAGCAAGGCCCGCTGCCACATTTATCTGCCTCGCCTTTACCAAATATACATTCAAGGAAAAGCTGCTCTTATCCTGGGTGGGTTTAAAGGGAGCGGTTCCGATTATCCTCGCGCTCTTTCCGCTCATGGCGGGCATAGAGGGCGGGCAGAAGATTTTTAATATTGTTTTCTTTGTTGTGCTTGTCTCCGCGCTTCTTCAGGGGAGCACGATCCCGCTTGTCTCAAAGCTGCTCGGGCTTGAGGAGAAGAATGTGGTAAAGAAGAGGTATCCGATAGAGTTTGAGGCAACCGCGGGCATAGACGCGGATTTAAACGAGGTCTTTGTGCCTTACGAGTCGGAATACGTGGGCAAAAGGCTCTTTGAGATAGGAATACCAAAAGGCTCTCTTGTAACCCTTGTGTCGAGGGGCGAGCAGTTCATAATACCCGACGGCGGAACCGTTATTGAAGGCGGGGATGTAATGCTTGTGATGGCGGAAAAGCAGGCGCTTAAAGAACTTGAAAAAAAGCTGGCTGTGCAAAGGGAAAAAAAACACGATGAAAAGGACGGGGGCGATGAGGCGGTTTAAAATCTTTTTGGCGCTGTCTTTTATATCTGCGGCGGTTGTCTGCGCGGAGGATAGGCAGATAAAGGTCCACATAGAGGCTGCTTCTGATACTGTTGTCATGCAGACGACAGAGCCGGGGGTTTATCTCTCCACAAAAAGAAACCCGTTTCTGAGCAACATAGCCGAAATGGAGAAGAAGACGACCGAGCTTAAGGCAATGGCCGACAAAAACGTAATGGAGCGCGAAATACTGGACGCTATAATAATAAAGATAGTTGATATTGAGCAGGAGCTTGAGCGCCAGGCGCGCATTCAGGCGGTTGTTATTGCCGCGCTGGCCCTGCTTCTCGTGTTTTGCGTGGTTTATATCGCGGCAGGCGTGATAAAAAGGGTAAGAGGAGACAAAAAAGGCAGGCAGCCTGCAAAAAACAGGGATTAAATACAGCGATGCGTTGTTTTTGTAGGGGCGATTCACGAATCGCCCAAAGCGGGGTGTCTTTCAGGGTTTGTACTAACTTGCAAATCGCAAATTCCAAATTGTAAATTGCCTCACTTGAGGTGGGCCGGGGCAGGCAGCGGAGAAATTTCGCCGATTTACATCGGCGGTGAGCCCGGTCATCCGGAGACTCGTGAATATACGCGATTAGGCTTGCGCGGGTTTTAGGGCGGCAATCTTATGCAGGGCATGGGTGTTTGGTATGGCGTTGAATAGCGCACAGCACAGACGCGCCCTGAGTTCTCGACGAAATTTTCCGCTACCCACCCCGTCCTGCGTCAGTATGTGTTATGGCAAAGGTTGTTTAGCAGCCTGTAAAAACCGGTTCGTTTCTTCTTTGTCGTCCACTTGCAAATTGCAAATTCCAAATTGTAAATTGCCTTCACGCTCCCTCCTGTTTCACCCTTGAAAATTTTACTTTCATTAAACGGAAAATTTTGTATAATATATTCTCGTTACAAATACCGGGTTAGGAGAAAAGGAGCATATATATTATGGAACAGAAAGCTTACGGAATATGCCTCGGCGCGTCAACTATAAGCGCTGTGGGGGTGATTAAGGATGAAAAAGGCATCAGAGTTGATAAGATAATAAGGAAGCACCACGAGGGCAACCCCAAAAATGAGTTCAGGTCCGTGCTTTATGAGCTCAATCCGGGAGACGCTCCTGTGCTTGTGACAGGGAGGAAATTCAGGGATTTTGTCCGTTTCCCGTCCATAACCGAGCCGGAGGCCTCTGAATACGCGCTTGAATATATATCTTCGGGCGGGAAAAAATATGACACCCTTGTATCGGCCGGCGGCGAGACATTTATGGTTTACAGGCTTGACAGCGGGCACAAGGTCATCGGGATTTCAACGGGAAACAAGTGCGCGTCGGGAACCGGCGAGTTCTTTCTTCAGCAGATAAAGAGAATGGACCTTGAGCTTGACGGCTCGATAAAGGCCGCGGAAAAGGGAAAACCATACAGCGTCAGCGGAAGATGCTCCGTGTTCTGCAAGTCCGACTGCACGCACGCGCTTAATAAAGGCGTGCCGGTGGAGAATGTGACAGCGGGGCTGTGCGAGATGATAGCCGAAAAGATAAGCGAACTTGTGGCGAAGGTGCCGCACACAAGCATAATGGTTGTGGGCGGGACAGCGCTGAACTCGGCTGTAATGCAGCACGTCAAGAGCAGCCTTGACAACATTTACATCCCGAAAGAGGCGCCGTATTTTGAGGCGCTCGGCGCTGCTGTCGCCTCTTTTGAGCGGGGGAGAAAGGCGCCTATTGAAATTTTTAACGAGGGCCATTCAAATTTCACCAAACTGCCGCCCTTAAAGGATGCTGAGCAGCTTGTTAAATTTAACGAAGCGAAAAAGGGGGCGGCGAAAGAGGGCGACAGGTGCCTTATAGGGCTTGATGTCGGCTCGACAACCACAAAGGCCGTGCTGATGAGGCAAGGGGACAATGCCATACTTGCCTCCATTTATTTAAGGACCAACGGAAACCCGGTGGAGGCGTCGCGCAGGTGCTACAAATCCATAGTGGAGCAGCTGGCCGGGATAAAGGTAAAGATAGAAGGCATAGGTGTGACAGGCTCCGGCAGGCAGATTGCGGGGCTATATTCCCTTACCGACGGGATAATAAACGAGATAATAGCGCATGCCGCTGCTGCCGTATATTTTGACCCTGCGGTTGACACCATATTTGAAATCGGCGGGCAGGACGCGAAATATACGCATCTCACAAACGGAGTGGCCTCTGATTACGCGATGAACGAAGCGTGCTCGGCCGGTACAGGCTCTTTTCTTGAGGAGTCAGCCTTTGAGTCGTTCAACGTTGACGTAAAGGAGATTGCTGAACTGGCCCTTAAGGGCGGAGCGCCGCCCAATTTTTCCGACCAGTGCGCCGCGTTTATCTCTTCGGACATTAAAAACGCGTCCCACGAGGGCATATCAAAAGAGGATATACTCGCGGGGCTTGTTTATTCAATCTGTTTTAATTACGCGAACAGGGTAAAGGGCCACAGGCCCGTAGGGAACAAGGTCTTTATGCAGGGCGGCGTCTGCTACAACAAGGCTGTCCCGCTTGCCATGGCATCAATACTGAAAAAAGAAATAATAGTGCCGCCTGAGCCGGGGCTTATGGGCGCGTTTGGCGTGGCTCTTGAGCTCAAAAAAAGGCTGGAACTCGGGCTCCTTGAAAAGGGAGACTACCGCCTTGAGGATATAATAGGAAGGGAGATTAAGAACGAGGAGCCGTTTATCTGTGCCGGCGGAAAGGAAAAGTGCGACCTTAAATGTTCCATAAACCGGATAAAGATAGAGGACAAGATATACGCGTTCGGCGGCGCGTGCAACAGATATTACAACATAAGGTTTAAAATAGAGGTTGATGACGACAGGCTTGATTTTGTTAAGATAAGGAACAAGCTGGCTTTCGAAAAATACGCCCCTCCAAAACCGGTAAAAGCGGGCGCGCCTGTCATAGGAATAAACAAGTCGCTGCTCATCCACCAGCTGTTTCCGCTTTATTACAATTTTTTCGCCAACCTCGGATGCAAAGTGGTGGTTCCGTCAAAGGTAAACGAGGAGTCGTTCAACCGGCAGACCTCCTCGTTTTGTTTTCCTGCCCAGGTCGCGATAGGCCTCTTTGACGACCTTACGAACATGAAGCCCGATTATTACTTCATGCCCCATCTTGAGGAGATGTTTGTGCACGAGGGCATCAAGAGGAAGGAGTTTTCAGCCACCTGTATTTTCACGCAGGGCGAGGGGCTCTGGGTAAAACAGCTTTTCAAAGACAAGGACCTTGACGGCAGAATAATCGCTCCGACAATGAACTTCAGCCGCGGGTTTGAGGCCGCTGAAAAAGATTTTATTGCTGTCGCGGGAAAACTCGGCTTTGGCGCGGGCGAGGCCTCAAAAGCTTTTGCTGACGCGATTAAGACGCACAGAGAATACAAGAAAGAGAGAAAAGAGCTGGGCAAAAAAGCCGTTGAAGAACTGGCAAAGTCGCCTGAGAAGACCGGTTACGTCCTCTTTGGGCCGCCGCACAACGCGCTTACGGACGAGACAAACAAGGGTATACCGAAAAAGTTTTCATCAAGGGGAAAGCTGATAATTCCGTTTGATATGCTCGCGATAGAGAGCGAAACAATAGAGGACCCGCACGAGGATTACATGCACTGGGAGATAGGGCAGAAGATTATAAGGGGCGCGCAGATAGTAAAGAAAAACCCGCAGCTTTTCGGGGTCTATATAACGAATTTCCTGTGCGCCATGGACTCCCTGCTTGTGACATATTTCAGGAAAATCATGGAGACAAAACCGTCGCTGACCCTTGAGATAGACGGGCACACGGCTGACGCGGGAATTGACACGAGAATCGAGGCGTTTCTTGACGTTGTGAAAAACTACATCGAGGTGCAGGCTGATGTCAGGGACACCCCGCGTGTAAATGGGTTTAAGCAGGCTGATACTGTCATGGACAACAAGGGTGTCTATATGATTGACTCGGAAGGCAAAAAGATATCCTTAAAGGACCCGCGTGTAAAACTGATTATCCCCTCGATGGGAGACCTCTCAAACACGCTTGTGGCGGCCGCGTTTCAGCGCATAGGCATAAACGGGCACGCCATGCCAATACCGGACAAGGACACGCTGAGCGTGGGAAGGTCCGTTACCACGGGCAAGGAATGCCTGCCCATGATTTTGTGCGTCGGCCAGATGCTGAAATATCTTGAGGAGGAGCGCGACCCCGAGGAGCGCACTGTCGTATTTCAGCCAAAGGCCGCGGGATACTGCAGGCTCGGCCAGTATCATGTTTATATGAATATGCTCATAAAGGAGAGAGCGATTAAAAACGTGGCGCTTGTCTCTCTGGCAAATGAGGAGCGTTACGCGGGGCTGGGCACGAGTTTTACCCTCAACGCGTGGAAGGCGATTGTGGCGGGGGATGTGCTTGATGACATAAGAAACGCCATAATGACAATAGCGGAAGACCCGGAAGAGGGGCTTCGCGTGTTTTACAAGGAACATGACAAGATATACAACGTGATGGCGGGAAAGGTGAAAAAGGATTTTTACAAACAGCTCAGGGAGTCGGCAGAGCGCCTGAAGATGATTAAGACCACGATTCCGTTTCACCTGGCGCCGCAGGTGCCTGTTATGGGAGAGATATTTGTACGGAGGGATTCATTCTCCAATAAGGACCTGGCAAAGAGGCTCGCTGAAAAGGGCTTTATAGCGAGGACGGGTTATGTCTCCGAGTGGCTCTATTACCTCAACTATATGATAGACGAAAAACTTCAGGAGCCGGACCATACATTTACGGGCTGGGTTGAGTACATGATAACAGCCGCGACGCAGGCGCATGTGGATAAAAAGATTAAGAAGATATTTGAGAAATCAGGGCTCTTCGAGGCTGAGATGATAGACATGAAGTCAATTATAAGGCATTCCGAGCATCTTCTGCCGAAGACGCTTAAAGGCGAGCCCGGCATTACAATAGGAATAACAATGAGGGATGTCTTCTCGAAATTCGCGGGCGCGATAAACATAGGGCCTTTTTCCTGCATGCCCATAAGGTTTACAGAGGCCGTGATATTCAACAACCTTGATATGCAGTCCAAAAAAGAGGCGCACAGGCACGCGAAGACGCAAATCGGAGAAATGGCTTTCGGCGATGATGAGCGCATACCGTTTCTGACCATCGAAGCGGACGGAAACCCTTATCCGCAGCTTCTTGAGGCGCGTTTTGAGTCGTTCTGCCTGCAGGCCGCGCGCGTGGCGGAAAAGCAGGGGAAAAAGGTTGTGGAGCGAAGGATTACGGCAGTATAGAGGGGATTAAGTATCTGCCTGATTTATTTTGGACAAGAA
>DSBP01000090.1 GCA_011049465.1 bacterium
AACAGTGATTTGTTTTAACATAATGTCTGTTAGCAATGTCTTGACAACACAACAGTTGTTTTAACAGTGTGTTTTAAAAGTTTTAACAGTTGAAAATCCACACCGGGTTTGATATAATCACAGCGTTTCGGAAAGAGAGGATACAAAGGCGTATCCGGCGTATAAAATCCATTAATGGCACAAGGGCGTGCCGGCGGCAGTGCCGTTCGCGTGAAACCACTTTAAAACACTTTTAGGAGGATGTAATGTCTTATGTCGGCGAAGTTCTTGAAGGGGTAAAGAAAAGAAACGCAAGCGAGCCTGAGTTTTTGCAGGCAGTAACAGAGGTTCTTGAGTCGCTTGAGCTTGTGGTTGAAAAGCACAAAAAATACAGGGATAACGCCATACTTGAGCGGATAGTCGAGCCTGAGCGGCAGATTATTTTCCGCGTTCCCTGGATTGATGACAAGGGAAATGTAAGGGTGAACAGGGGAATAAGGATAGAGTTCAACAGCGCCATCGGGCCTTATAAAGGCGGGATACGCTTTCACCCTTCGGTAAATGTGGGAATACTGAAATTTCTGGGTTTTGAGCAGGTATTTAAAAACTCGCTCACCACTCTCCCCATGGGCGGCGGCAAGGGCGGTTCTGATTTTGACCCAAAAGGCAAATCAGACAATGAGGTGATGCGTTTCTGCCAGTCATTTATGACAGAACTCTCGCGCCACATAGGCGCTGACACTGACGTGCCTGCCGGAGATATCGGCGTGGGCGGAAGGGAGATAGGCTACATGTTCGGCCAGTACAAGAGGCTCCGCAATGAGTTTACCGGTGTTTTGACGGGAAAGAAGCTTAACTGGGGCGGTTCTCTTATCAGGCCGGAAGCGACCGGCTACGGCGCGGTCTATTTCGCCGAAGAGATGCTTAAGACAAAAAACGACTCGATGAAGGGAAAGGTATGCACTGTATCGGGTTCGGGCAATGTAGCGCAGTACACCATTGAGAAGGTCAATATGCTGGGCGGCAAGTGCGTCACGCTCTCCGACTCTGACGGCTCAATATATGACAAGGACGGAATAAATGACGAGAAGCTGGCCTTTGTCATGGAGCTCAAAAACGTGAAGCGCGGAAGAATCAAGGAATATGCCGACAAATTTAAATGCGAGTACCTGCCCGGCAAAAGGCCCTGGGGAATAAAGTGCGACTGCGCCTTCCCGAGCGCCACGCAGAATGAGATTGACGGAAACGACGCCAAGACTCTTCTTGACAACGGGTGTTTTGTGGTGAGCGAGGGAGCGAACATGCCCTCGGTCCCCGAGGCAATAGAGCAGTACCTGGCGAAAAAGATTCTCTACGGCCCGGGAAAAGCGGCTAACGCGGGCGGTGTGGCCACATCAGGCCTTGAGATGAGCCAGAACGCGCTCAAGATGTCATGGTCAAGGGAAGAGGTTGACGGGAAACTCCTCAACATAATGAAGGCAATACACAAGCAGTGCCTTGACGCTTCATCGGAATACGGCGACGCGGGCAACTATGTGCTGGGCGCCAATATAGCCGGATTCGTGAAGGTTGCCGATTCAATGATTGACCAGGGTGTTGTTTAAGCAGCAGCCTGCTGATAAATATTAAAGCGGTGTCAATGCCGCGGGAAGGGCTCTTCCCGCGGCAGCAACCCGTATTTATCCTGAACGCCGCAACTAAGAGAGGATGCCATGTATAAAATAACATTAAAAAAAGAGCTGACAAAGGACATCAAGCTTTTCGGCGTTGAAGCGCCGCATATTACTCACAACGCGAAAGCCGGAAACTTTATCGTTGTCATGCCCGATGAAAAGGGCGAGCGCATACCGCTTACAATATACGACTGGGACAGGGAAAAGGGGATTGTCTATATGGTCTTTCAGGAAGTGGGTCTCTCAACCGTAAAACTGGGCCGCTTAAACGAAGGCGGCTCGATATACTCCATATCGGGCCCCTTTGGCAGGCATTTTCATGTTGAAAATTACGGAACCGCTGCTGTTATCGGCGGCGGAGTCGGAGTGCCTGCAGTCTTCCCCATAGCGCGCGCGCTTAAGCAAGCAGGAAACAAAGTTAATTCCATAATAGGATTCAGGCAGAAGGACATGATAATCCTCGGGGAAGAGATGAAATCAGCCTCGGATTCGCTTGTGACCGCCACAAATGACGGCTCATACGGCGTTAAAGGTTTTGTGACCGACGCGCTAAAACAGATGATTGAGTCAGGGGACAGGCCGGATATTGTTGTGGCTGTGGGCCCGGTAATAATGATGAAGGCGGTCTCGGATCTGACGAAAAATTACGGGATAAAAACTATCGTAAGCTTAAACGCGCTTATGATGGACGCGACAGGCATGTGCGGCGGATGCAGGGTCAATATCGGCGGCACCACAAAATTTTCCTGCGTTGACGGCCCTGATTTTGACGGGCATCTGGTTGATTTTGACGGGCTGATGTCCAGGCTTACCTCGTTTAAGGAGCACGAAACAGAGGCAATGCACAAATGCAGGCTGGATACGGAGGAAAAAAATGGCTAAAAAACCCAGGATAAAGGTAAGGGAACAGGCGCCTGAAGAGAGAATAAAAAATTTTAATGAGGTTCCGTTCGGCTATAACGAGGCAGAGGCTGTTGAGGAGGCCCTGCGCTGCCTCCAGTGCAAAAACCCCGTGTGCATCAAGGGATGCCCCGTAAATATAAACATAAAGGAATTCATAAGGCAGATTGGCGCGAAGGATTTTAAGGGCGCGATAAAGACAATAAAGAACGACAACTCGCTGCCTGCTGTGTGCGGAAGAGTCTGCCCGCAGGAAGAGCAGTGCGAACTGCAATGCGTGATGCTCAAGACTGGGCAGGTAATCAACATAGGCGGCCTCGAGCGTTTTGCCGCTGACTGGGAGGCGCAAAACACCGTGTTTGAGGCTGAACCTGTGAAGCCTGTGCTTGCCGGAGACGGCAGCAGGATAAAGGTGGCGATAGCAGGCTCGGGCCCGGCAGGGCTTACCGCAGCCGGTGAACTGGCAAAGATGGGATATTTGCCGGTTGTTTTTGAGGCGCTTCACGTGACAGGCGGCGTGCTTGTTTACGGCATTCCCGAGTTCCGTCTGCCGAAAAAAATCGTGGAGAGGGAAGTCGAGTATTTAAAATCAATCGGAGCTGAGGTTAAAACAGACATACTTGTGGGAAAATCATACACTGTTGAGGATTTGTTTGAGATGGGATACAAGGCAATTTTCATCGGCGTGGGCGCCGGAACACCCACTTTTCTCGGCATTCCGGGAGAGAACCTGATAGGCGTCTATTCTGCCAATGAGTTTCTGACAAGAATAAACCTGCTCAAGGCCTATAAGTTCCCTGAATATGACACTCCGGTCAACACCGGCAGAAGAGTGGCGGTAATAGGCGCGGGAAACGTGGCAATGGACGCCGCGCGCATAGCAAGGAGAATGAAGGGCGTTGATGAGGTTACGATAGTTTACAGAAGGTCAGAGGCTGAGATGCCCGCGAGAAAAGAGGAGATTCACCGCGCGCATGAGGAGGGGATAATCTTCAGCCTGCTGACAGCGCCTGTTGAGATTCTCGGGGATGAAAATGGCAGGGTAAAAGGGATGAAATGCATAAAAATGGAGCTTGGCGAGCCTGACGAGTCCGGCCGCAGGTGCCCTGTGGCTGTGGAAGGCTCAGAGTTTGTGATTGAGGCGGATACGGTCATACCCGCGCTCGGCACAAAAGCGAACAAGCTTATGACCGAGGATGTAAAGGGGCTCAAGCTGTCCGGGCGCGGATACATCGAGATAAACCCCGCGACAGGCGAGACCTCAATACCCGGAGTCTACGCCGGAGGAGACATAGCCACCGGCTCAGCCACGGTAATAGCCGCAATGGGAGCGGGAAAAATCGCGGCAAAGGCGATTGATAAGTACATTAAGGGCAGTTTAAATTTGGAATTTTGAATTTGCAAGTAAAAACGGAAGAACTTAAAACTTGCAAATTGTAAATTAAAAATTCAAAATGTGAAAGGTCGGTTTCCATGTCATCTGCCAGAATCTCTGTTTACGGAATTGTCCAGGGCGTGGGGTTCAGGCCGTTTGTTCACAGGGCGGCTTTACGGCACAGGATAGAGGGACGGGTTTTTAACAGGGCCGGAAGCGTGGTTATTGATGCCTCCGGAAAAACCCGGGATATAAAACTGTTTTATAATCATATAATCGGAAACAGGCCCGCGGCAGCATTGATTACATCATCCTCGCTTGAATACAAAAAAAGATCCCGGAAATTCAGCGGTTTTTCCGTGGCAAAGAGCCTGAACTCCGCTGAAATCAGGCTCATCCCGCCTGATATAAGGATATGCGCGGAGTGTGAGGCTGAGTTTGGAGACGCAAAGGACAGGCGTCACTCTTACCCCTTTATCAACTGCACGAACTGCGGCCCCCGCTTTACAATCATTAAAGACACGCCTTATGACAGGAAAAACACCTCAATGGCCCCGTTTAAAATGTGCGCGGCCTGCGAAGCGGAATACAAAGATATTTCCGACAGGCGTTATCATGCTGAGCCGAATGCCTGCGCTGAATGCGGCCCCTCTGTCAGGCTCCTTGATTCCACGGGCAAAAAAACCGCGTCCGGAGGCAAAGCGCTCGCGAAGGCTTCTGCTCTTCTTAAAAAGGGGAAGATACTGGCTGTAAAGTCCATAGGCGGGTTTCACATGGCGGTTGACGCCAAAAACAGCCGCGCTGTTGAACTTCTTAAAAAGAGGAAAAGACGGACAAACAAGCCGCTTGCAGTAATGTTTAAGGACATTAAGGCAGCCTCTAAATACGCTGTTATAAACAAATTCGCCTCAAAGCTTCTCAAATCTCCATCTGCTCCCATAGCCATACTTCCTGCGCGGGGAAATAACGCCATAATAAGAAACGCGGCGCCCGGAATGAGGCATCTGGGAGTATTTTTGCCTTATGCGCCGCTTCATTTCAGCCTTTTTAACAGTACGCTTGAAGCCCTTATAATGACAAGCGGGAACATATCCGAGGAGCCGATACAGTATGAGGAAAAGCAGGCCGTAAATGCGCTCTCAAAAACAGCCGATTATTACCTTGTTCACGATAGGGACATAGTAATGCCCGCTGATGATTCGGTTGTCAAGCCCTACGGCGCGGACAGGGCGGTTATGATAAGGCGGTCACGGGGCTGCGCGCCCGCGCCCGTTTTGCTGCGGAAAAATTACCCGCATGCCATAGGCGCGGGGCCGCTGCTTAAAAATACCTTTTGTTTTCTCATGGGCAGATGCGCTTTGATGTCACAACACATAGGGGACATGGAAAACAGGCGCGCGCATGATTATTATCTTGAGGCGTTCCGCGCGTTTGAGAGGTTTTACTCAATTAAACCCGCTGTGATAGCGTGCGACCTGCACCCTGATTACCTCTCTTCCCGTTTCGCGGCGGAATACGCGTCGCGGAAAAAAATCCCGCTTATAAAGGTGCAGCACCATTACAGCCACATGCTCTCTGTCATGGCTGAGAACGGGTATTACGGGAAGGCTTTGGGCATAATACTTGACGGCACAGGCTACGGCGCTGACGGCAGCACATGGGGCGGCGAGTTCCTCGCGGGTGATTTTAATTCGTTTAAGAGAGAGGCGCACTTTGATTATATGAAGCTTCCCGGCGGCGACGCGGCTTCAACACAGGGATACAGGGCGGCGATAAGCGTACTCTCACGGTTTATGAGCAGAGGGGAGATAACAGGCTTCTTCAAGGGGTTTAACGCGGCAGATATCCTGGATGCCGTCGGAAAAGGGGTCAACACGCCGCTCTCATCAGGCGCGGGCAGGCTCTTTGACGCGGCCGCGTCAATACTCGGCATATGCCACGAATCAACTTATGAGGCTGAGGCGCCGATGCGGCTCGAGGCAGCCGCGTACGGAATCAGGCCCGACAGGAGATACTCCTGCGGGATAAGGGAGGAAAACGGGGAAGTGATAACCGATTTCACCCCTGTCTTTAAGGCGCTTTACGCGGACAGGAAGAATAGCAGGGCAGCGGCAAACTTCCACAGCGCGTTTATCCGCGGCGTTGTTGATACTGCCTGCCGCGTATCCGAAAAGAGAGGAATAAAAACAATGGCGCTCTCAGGAGGGGTCTTTCAGAACACGATAGTCCTTGAGGGGGTTCATAACAGGTTGATAAAAAAGGGTTTTAATGTTTTAATACATAAGAATTTATCGCCCAATGACAGTTCCATAGCGTTCGGCCAGGCTGTTTACGCGGCGGAGAAGCACGGTATTTGTTGCTGAAACCCTCTCCCTTTAAGGGAGAGGGCAGGGTGAGGGTGCATGTTCTTGTATAAAGGCGGAAAATTGACCCTCTCTCCGACTCTCTCCCTGAAAGGGAGAGAGAGCGCGTTTTACGAAAAACAAAAACAGGAGGAAAATATGTGTCTTGCAATACCCGGGAAGGTAATATCGTCGGAGGGGACGACAGCTGACGTTGATTTTGACGGCGCGAAAAGGAAAGTGAACATCTCGCTTGTGCCGGATATTCAAAAGGGCGAGTACTGCCTTGTCCACGCGGGGTTTGCCATTGAAAAGATTGACGAGGAATACGCCATGGAAACAAAAAAATATTTAAAGGAGCTTCAGGATGCCGCGGACGGGGATAAATGAGAAAAAAGAGGCGGCCCGCCTCATTGACGCGGTAAAAGCGCGCGCTGAAGGCTTTAAGAGGCCGGTTAACATAATGGAAATCTGCGGGACGCACACAATGGATATATCACGGTACGGGCTGCGTAGGCTCCTTCCCAAAAACATAAACCTGATATCAGGGCCGGGCTGCCCTGTATGCGTGTGCCCGATAGAAGAGATAGACAGGGCAGTTGAAATCTCAATGATGCCCGGCGTTATAACAGCCACGTTCGGCGATATGATGAGGGTGCCGGGGACAAGGGAGACTTTGAATTCGGCAAAGATGAAGGGTGCTGACATAAGGGTTGTTTACTCGCCCGAAGACGCTGTTGATATGGCGGCTCAGAACCCGGAAAAAAAGGTTGTTTTTCTCGGCATAGGTTTTGAGACGACAGCGCCGGCTGTGGCAGTCACTGTAAGGGACGCGAAGAAAAAAGGGATAAAGAACTTCTTTGTCCTTCCAATGTTCAAGACGGTAATACCTCCCATGGAAGCGCTTTTATCGGATGAAGCGCTGAAGCTTGACGGGTTCATCGCGCCCGGACACGTAAGCGCGATAATCGGAGCAAAGCCCTATGAATACCTCACGGAAAAATATAAAAAACCCTGCGTAATCACGGGCTTTGAGGCGCTTGAC
>DSBP01000272.1 GCA_011049465.1 bacterium
GGATTATAACATATATGCGCGGATTTGTTGAGAATGATAGTAAACAGTTTTTTCATGAAAAGTCCGAGGGTTGTGATATAATTATAACATCTAATATTCAAGGAGAGGATAAAAATGAAAATTCTTGATGTGGGTTGCGGGTTAAAGACAAAAAAAGAAGGGGCAATAGGGCTGGATATAAGAAAATCGCCCAATGTGGACGTGGTGCACGATTTGGATCTTTTCCCCTATCCGTTTAATGATAACGAGTTTGACTATATTGAGATGTCGCATATCATCGAACATGTCCGGAAACCGCTTGATGTCATGAATGAGATTTACAGGATATCAAAGGAGGGCGCTCAAATCAGGGTTATTACCCCGCATTACACCTCGCAGCTGTCCTACGGCGACATGGAACATTTTCACAGGTTCGGGTATATAACATTCAAGACGCTTCAGGATTCCGGATGTTTCAGGATAAAGAAGCACAAATTGCATTTTATCGATTTTTATAAAGTGTTCGGAATAAGCCTTCTGGCGAATCTTTTTCTGAGAAGATGGGAGAAATACCTGTCCTTCATATTTCCCGCGATGTATATAGAGGTTTTTCTCGAGGTTATAAACAAGGGCGAGGGCGGGGATTTGAAGGGGAGGTATGTTTATTAAGAAGGGCCTTTCGCCCCTGCATATCATTTTTTTCAGAGGCTGTATATCAGCTCCATAACCGCTTCCCGGAAATACGGGGGATTATAGCACGAGTCTTTGTTTTGGTGTACAGGGCAACAATACAATAAATCACTTGACAAAGGTGAAATTTTGTTATATATTTCAATTGTAAGTAATAAAATTCACGAATTATGTTACTTAGAGGTGAAAATTTGGACAAAAACGAGATAATACGCATACTAAATGACTGGAATTTCTGGGAAAAGGAGCAGGAGACCGGTTTTTTCAGGCATGACTACATCTCCAGGCTGGAGGCGCTGATGACAACCGGCCAAATAGCTGTAGTAACAGGCCCGCGGAGAGCCGGCAAGTCATTTATTATGCGCCAGATGGCAAAAAAATTGATTACCGGAGGGACAAACCCCAAAGATATTCTTATAGTAAATCTCGAAGACCCCAGGTTTACTTTGGCCGGAACAGCCCTGCTTGAGGAGATATTCGAAGCCTTTATGGAGAGGGTATCCACGGGAAAAGTTCCTGTTTTATTTCTCGATGAAATACAGGAAATAGACAGGTTTGAGAAATGGGTGCTGATGATGAAAGACCTTGGAAAGGCAAAAATCGTCATATCCGGCTCAAACGCAAAACTGCTGAGCCGTGAACTGGGGACACTGCTTGCCGGCCGTCATCTTGACATGACGGTTTTTCCGCTTTCATTTGCGGAGTTTCTGGAATTTAACGGCTGCGGCCCGCAGGTGGAAACCCATGAACAGGAGCGCCGGGCAAAGGGCCTGCTTATAAAATATATTAAAGAAGGTTCTTTCCCTGAGGTTGTTCTTTCAGCCGCAAAAAAAGAGCTGCTGCTCTCCTACTACGAGGATGTGGTTAATAAGGATGTATTGAGGCGGTACAGGATAAGAAAACCGCAGGACCTGCGCGCTGCCGTAAAATATCTGTTTTCAAATGTCTCCTCGCTTTTTACCTTTAATTCGATGGACCGCAGCCTTGGCATGTCCATAACATCGGCAAGGAACTACACCGGCTACATGGAACAGGCGTACCTTCTTTTTTCCCTGAAGAGGTTCTCATATAAGCTGCGCGAACAGGAAAAGAGCCCGCGTAAAATATACGCAATAGACACAGGGCTTTGCAATGCCGCCGGATTCAGGTTCTCTGACAACTACGGAAGGCTCGCGGAGAACGCTGTTTTTCTTTCCATCAAGAGGCGACAGAATGTGAATCCTGAATCAGAGTTGTATTACTGGAAGGATGAACTGCACCGCGAGGCTGATTTTGTTCTAAAAGGGGAAAAAGGCATACAGAAGATAATTCAGGTATGCTGGAACATGAATGACATGAAGACAAGAAAAAGGGAGATTCACAGCCTGTCGCTTGCCATGCAGGATTTAAAATGCGGAAATGCCGAGATTATATCGGGAGAAGAAGAGGGGGAAGAGGAAATTTCCGGAGTAAAGATAAAAGTCACGCCTCTGTGGAAATGGCTTCTTGCAGCGCGGACAGGGGACTGAGGGAATCGTTCCGTTTTACCGGATATGGGATGGGGCGGGCAGCGACAATGGTTACCATACAACATGAGAGGTAATACTGGAATAAGAGGGCCGGGAGGGCATAAAAAAACTTGACAAATATAACAATAATGTTATAATCATAACATAAATGTTAGGAGATGGATATGGATTTAAACCTTAAAGCAGCAGAGCTTGTTGACACAAGGGCCAAGCAGAGGGTGGCGGCGTTTCTTCTTGACAACTACCACTCCATGACAACTGCTGAAGCAGCGCGGATTATTAAAATGCCTGTTATGACCGTACTGCGGGTTATGAATTTTTTTGAGGCTGAAGGGCTTGCCGGGAAAAGGCGGGTGGGCACAGCCTGGGTTTGGGATGTAAAAAAGGATAGCTACGCCTACCGAATCCTTGAAAAGACATTTAAAAAACTTATAAAAGCACCATCTGTGATTGAAGAAATAAAAGGCCTGATTAAAGAACGGCTTAAGGGTTCGCCCGCAGTTGAGGCCAAGCTTTACGGCTCTGTGGCACGCGGGGATTTTACGGAAGGCAGCGATATTGATTTGTTTGTGGTTGTGCGTGAAGAGCGGGATAAAACAGCATTTGAGGCTGTAGAGGCCGGGCTTAACAATGATATCTCGGATATGTTTGGAAGAACGCTTATGTCTTACGTGGTCAGCAGGAAAGAAAGAAAAGTTAAAAAAAATCTTGCGCTGATGAAAAATATTGAAAAAGAAGGGTTGTCTGTAATATAATATAATAGTAAAAAGCATAGAGGGGAAGAGCATGAAAAAAACAATAACCAGGTATGTGGATAAGTATTTGTATGTTAATTACCTGAAGAGGGCGAACGAATGCCTGAAATCTGCCCAAAGAGAACTTCAGGAAGGGGCTTTATCCTCGTCAGCTATTTGCGCCATTCATTCCTGCATCTCCGCGGTTGATTCAATTTGCGTATATTACCTTGGTAAGAGAGGGGCCGGTATAAGGCACGAGGACGCGGTGGAATTGATGATGTCAATTAAGGAAGTCGGGCATGAAGAACTCTCGGCTGTTAAAGCAAAAGTTATCAGGGTATTAAAGATTAAGAATATGGCGGAATACGAGGAAAGGCTGGTTAAAAAGAACGAAGCGGAAAAGCTGTGTGAAAACGCGGCGGTGATTCTTCGTTTTGCGGCTTCAAAGCTTCCGTCGGTGTGAAAATACCGGCAAAAAAAGATTGAAATAAATCCGCGGGAGTGGTATATAATATATAAAAATATAGAGGGGAAAGAACGATAATCATACGCGTTAAGCGTCGTATTTTTGGCGTTTGCGCGCCGTATTTCCCCTTTTTAAAAAACAACAGTGCGGGAGCTGTTAATAAAATTAAAAAGGAGGAAAAACCATGATGAAGCTGCTAGCAAAGAAAAAGGGGCAGGGGATGACAGAATATATCCTGATAATAGCCCTTATCGCTATTGTTGTCATAGCTGGAGTCAGGCTTTTTGGCGGCAAGGTAAACGAAGGTTTTAGGGACGCTGCCGAACAGATAGAGCAGAATACAACCCGGAGATAGCTTAAAAAGAAGCATAATGCGCGTTATTGCGGCAAAATAGGGCTGTCATCGGCTGAATGCGTTTTTATTCAGCCTGTTGCGGCTCTTTTGCTCCGCAGTATCGCGCAGCCCGGCATAATACGCATTTACGTGCTGTCTGAAAAAAAATGACAATTTCTTTTGAGCGCGTATAATTTTTGTATAAAGCCGCGGGGCAGGAAACAGGTTTTCAGCCTTAGCCCTGCGGAAATAATAAACAGGCGAGTAAGGGCCATGAAAAAAGGTTTTGTCTGTTTTGTGTTGTTTATTGTCTTCTTTTCATTTTCGGTTTCAGTGTCAGCGGCAAAGAGGCAGGATGTGGTTTATCTGAAGAACGGGAGCGTTATAAGGAGGGAGATAGAGCGGATTCCCGGAAAAACAATCAAAGTGGAGACAAGGGACGGCTCGGTATTTGTTTACAAGATGAGCGAAGTTGAAAAGATTGCAAAGGAAGAGGTTAAGGGAAAGGCAGCTTGATTTGGAAATAAAAATAGCATCAAATACTTATCTGCTTGGACTGCTGCGCTGACACGGCGGCGGAATAATCTCTTACGTTCTGACCCCGGCGCTGAAGCCCGATGCGCTTGCGTTAGGAGCTGGAATGAGGTACTTTTTCAGGACCTCGGAAACACCGGACGCGCTGCTGGCAGGTTTTCAGCTTCAATACGGAGGGGGTTCAACGCATGGAAATATAGGAGAGAGCTCTGAATGGGAAGGCACTTTTTCCTATATTGCGTTTGTAATTGAAACAGCTTACAGGTGGAGGTTTGATAAGTTTCTTGTCTCTGTAGGAGTCCTTGGAGGAGGCGCCAATACTTTCAAGGATGAGTGGTATTACCTGCATACACCGGGTGATGTTAAAGATGTATCCGGTGAGATTACTGTTTTTGGGATGTTTGAACTGCTGTTCGGGTTTGAGTTTTAACAGCGTAAAAGCGGAAAACTGCGCCGCGGGGAAACAACAGCCTGATTGTTGCGCCGCCTGCGGCGTAATATCATTATAAATGTGAAAAAAGTTTAAGGAGGAAAAGCAATGAAGAAACTGATGATTGGTTTTTTTTCAGTGTTTTTTGCGATGCAGGCGCTGTATGGTTCAATCGCAGAGGAATATGTGGTTTATAAACACGGCGGAACCGAGCTTGAGGGGTTTCTCGCGTATGACAGTTCCATAAAGGGAAAAATGCCCGTGGTCATTATTGTCCACCAGTGGATGGGGCTGTCTGAGAATGAAAAGATGCGCGCGCGGATGTTTGCGTCGCTTGGATACGCGGCTTTTGCCGCTGACATTTACGGCAAGGGGATACGGCCCCAAAACAGAGACGAAGCCTCAAAACAGGCAGGCATATACCGCGCAGACAGAAAGCTTTTCAGGGAGCGGGTAAGGGCCGCGGCTGATAAGGCGCGCGGCTACAGGTTTGTTGACAGGGCAAAGGCCGCTGCTGTGGGTTACTGCTTCGGCGGGACAGCTGTCCTTGAGCTCGCGCGCAGCGGATATGATTTGGGCGCTGTTGTGAGTTTTCACGGTAATATTGATACGCCTGAACCGGAAAATACAGGGAGCATAAAAGCAAAAGTACTCGTGCATAACGGCGCGCTTGACAGGGCTGTCTCAAGCGAACATATAGCCGGGTTTGAAGAGGAGATGAATAAGGCAAAGGCGGACTGGCATTTTATAAATTACAGCGGAGCGGTCCACTCATTTACGCAAAAAGAGGCGGGAAGCGACATAACCACAAACAGCGCGTATAATGAAAACGCTGACAGGCGTTCATGGGAATATACAAAAATTTTCCTTGAAGAATCCTTCACCCGCCGCTAAACCCGCGTATTTCCAACCCGCAGCCGTTGGCCCTGAACCGTTCCGGTGCAGGTCTTAGGCCGCCGCGATGATTTTTATATTATTTTTAGGCGTGTTTTCACCCTCCCCGTATAAAACAAACCCGGAAAATTTCGCGGAAATAGTGCGAGAGTTTGAAAAGATTTACGGGGTTGTCAGGATGCTATTCTTCCTCGGCCGGAGCGTGAATCGCTATTGCGAAAACAAGCAACATAACCCCACAAGAAATCACAGCTATAGACATCGCAACGCTCTCTTCCATAAGTCCCCCGTAAATGACAGCAAAACCTATAGGAACCATAATCAGCGAGGCGATAAAACCGGAAAGATTGGCAAGGCCTTGGGATTCAGGAACATCAAAGATATTTTTTGTCTTTTTCATTTGCGCCACCTCCTCGCCTAATATAAGTATAGCACACGATTAGAGTAATGCAATTTTTTACTTATACTGTTTTATGCTTTACCCGGTTAAAAATTAAACCTGTTGACCCCCTCTCTAAAAAGATTTAGAATATGTAATGAAAGGAGGTGTTATGCAGAAGAAAATTTTTTTGACACTTCTTTGGGTTTCTATGAGTGTCGGCTTTATAGCTGGGTTATTCATTGATCTTGTGACTGCCATTGTCGGGGCGTTATCTTGGGGAGTTTTATTCAGCATTGTTTATGCAATAGTTGTGCTTCCTATAATTATGATCTGGAAAAGAAAAAATGAAAAACCACAAAAAAACAAAACATCCTCCGAGTCCAAGTTTTTTTCCAATTTTAAAGATTCTTCTTATCCTTTTCTTCCTCCCTCAAAAACTATTTTGAAAAAATCAAAAGCAGATATT
The DNA here is from genome assembly GCA_011049465.1 of bacterium. Lineage (GTDB taxonomy): Bacteria > Oederibacteriota > PGYV01 > PGYV01 > DSBP01 > DSBP01. The sequence goes on from DSBP01000272.1 coordinate 6,421, forward strand.
CTTTACGATAAAGGAAAAGAGAAACTTGTGATAGGTGAGTATAAAGGGGCAATCAAAGATTTTATTGAAGCAATTCAGTTATGTCCGGAACACAAAACGCCCTACTATTATATTGGTATTGCAAAAATGAAACTTGGTGATTATGAAAACGCAATAAAGGATTTAAGCATTATTATTGATAACGATTGTGAAAATGACGGAGCTTATTATAACCGCGGGCTTGCGAAAGCCACCCTCGGCGACAAAACCGGCGCGCTTGCGGATTTAAGCAAAGCCGGAGAACTTGGCTATGAAGAAGCCTATAAAGAAATCAGAAGAATTCAAGGTAAGTAAATGAGGAGGTGTTATATGAAAAAATCTCTACTTCTTTGCCTATTTATTCTATTCATCATCTCTTTTTCCGCGTGCTCCAAAACCGCAGAAATACTTCATTTTGAAAGCGGAAACACAAAATACAAACGTGGCGACTATACCAGCGCTATTGAGGATTATAACAAAGCAATAGAACTCAATCCTAAATTAGCAGAGGCTTATACTAACCGCGGGCTTGCAAAAGACATACTCGGCGACTATACCGGCGCTATTGAGGATCATAACAAAACAATAGAACTCAATCCTAAATTAGCAGCGGCTTATACTAACCGCGGGCTTGCAAAATACAGCCTCGACAACTATACCGGCGCTATTAAAGACTACAGCAAGACGATTGAACTCAATCCTAAATACGCAGAGGCTTACAGTGGCCGCGGGGGCGTAAAAAACCTGCTCGGCGACAACCCCGGAGCTATAAAGGATTTCAGCAAA
>DSBP01000094.1 GCA_011049465.1 bacterium
TGTTTAGCGCACAACACAGACGCGCCCTGAGTTCTCGACGAAATTTTCCACTGCCAGCCCCGTCCTGCGTCAGTAGTTTTGGGGCAAAGGTTGTTTTGTAATCGTATTAACTTTAAACTTTAAAATTTCAGTTTTCAGTTGCCTTTGTTGAGGTGGGTCGTGGCAGGCAGCCTGCAAAAAACAAGATTAAACACCTTGATACGTGATAAGTTGTTTTTGTAGAAACCGGGGTTCCATCTTTGTATAAGCGTCTTGTCCGCCATCGTAACTGAGAAGTTACATCCATTTGTTTAATTGTAGTTTACAAAAACCCCTGCCGGGCGTATAATAACCCCAAAAAAGAAAGGAAAAAAATGAATAAGACAGCAGTTCTCATATTTATTATCATAACAGCGGCTTATGGGTGTTCGAAAACAGCCATGCCTGCTTCTCCGCCGCCGCAGGCGCAGCTCCCGCAGGCTACGGCCACTCCTGACCCGTTTTTCTGGGAAAAGGCGGCTGATGAGCGGGTTTTTCCGGCTTTTAATTACGGCGCTCTGGCGGTCCATAACAGCAGGCTCTTTATTTTTGGAACCGCGTCAGAAGACGGCAAAACGATGAACTACATATTCAGTACAGGGGATGTGGCATCATTTATTACTGTGACTGCAAAGGCGCAGGACGAGGCGCCGGAAGAGTTTAAGGTTTTAACCCACGACAGAAAACTTTGGGTCATTTACGGCCCGCCTCAGGAGGGTGATGAAGAGGAAAAGGCGCTTCCCCGGGTTTTTTCATCTGACAGAGGAGATAATTTCAGGCGTGTTGAAGTGAAAAAAGGGTTTGCGGTTGTGTCCGGTTTTTCCGCTTTTGTATTTAAGAACAGGATGCACATAGCTTTTGGAAGGGACAGCAGCGGGCTGATTGATGATATCTATTCATCAAATAACGGCAGGGAATGGGACAAGTTGAAGCAGGGAAAAGTAACCGTGCCGCCGCGTGAAGGAGCGGTTGTTGCGGTATTTAAGGAAAGGCTCTGGGTTATAGGCGGCGCAGGAAAAGGCGGCGTGCTTAATGACGTATGGTATACGGAAGACTTGAAGGACTGGAAGCCGGCGACAGTAAACGCTGCGTTTACTCCGGGAAAAGACTATGAGGCTGTTGTTCACAAGGACAGAATATGGCTTATGGGCGGCACGGGCGATGACGGCAAGCCAATGGATAATATGTGGTGGAGTATGGACGGGGCAAACTGGAGGCTTGGCGCGGATAAAATACCGGTTGGCGCGTACAAGGGTATTAAAGCCGCGGCATTTAAGGGAGGGATTGCCGCAGCAGCAGGTTTTGACGGGAGAGAATACAATAAGAATATATGGTGGATGGAATGATACGGGGCCTTGCTGCGGCTGTATTGTGCGGTTTTCTGTTTTTTGGGTGTTCTTTTTTGTTCGTGCATGACCCGGAAGAAGCCAGGCAGGCTGCCACGCGTTTTATAGATACTCTGTACATAAAAGGCGATTTTGAGGCCTTGCCGGAGATGATGCTGAAAGAGTCTGTTGAGGCGGGCGGGGTTGAGTCCGTAAAGCAGGCAGGAGAGATGTTTAAACGCCGTTATAAAAAGCTCGATGGCATAAAGGCCGGGTTTTATCTGATTGAGGGAAGGGTGATATCTGTATTCTATATGGGTCTGAGCGAGGAGGACATGTCATATCACAGGGTAATACTCACGAGAGGCAAAGACAGCGAATATCTTGTAAAGAGCGCCTCTTTCTCGGAGACGCCTTATACAGGATACAGGACCGCGCAATATTTTAAGAACTGAAAAATCCGCAGGGAGAAAAGATGGAAATTAAATGGACGCCTGATATGGCAGTCGGAATAGGCGAGATTGACGAACAGCACAGGGACTTTATAGCGGCTTTAAGCGGGTTTACAAAAGCGTTGTCCGTGGAAAAAAAAAGGGATGCGGCGGCAAAAGAGGCATTTGATTTCCTTTGCGGCTACGCGGAAAAACATTTTACGGCTGAGGAGATGTATATGACGGCATTTTCGTACCCCGGCGGAAAGGACCACAAGGCAATACATGATAAATTCAGAGGGGAAATAACCGCGCTCAGGGAAGGTTATGAGGCGGAAGGCGGCGCAGAACACGCGGCTAGGCTGACCGAGGTTTTTTACGGATGGCTGGTCAATCATATAAAGACTGTTGACACAAAACTCGGAGAATTTCTTAAGGGGAGGCTTAAATAAAATGGCTATAAATCTCGGCAAGTACGCTTTTGGAGGGCCTTATGACGGAGCGAAATATCTTGTGGAAAAACAGGGCGTTTTTGTGGTTCTGTGTAAAGACATAAGAAACGAGGCCAAATTTTACATACTGGATGTTGATGAGTCTGATAATGTCAGAAAAGCGGCTATGGACCATCCGCGCCAGGTTGAGTGGGTCAAAAAAGCGCATGGGACAGGCAAGCTGGCAGTAGGAGTATTATATACGGAGCTCATGAAAAAGGAAGACAGGCTTAAGGTTGTGAGTTATGTCAGGGGGTTGTTTGACACCCCCTGCGGAAGCTGAGCCGCTCTGCAAGGGGTTCAGGAAGCGTTTTTTAAGGGCAGGAGGCACCGGTGGGAGTATATTTTTTCGCGTTCTGGCTTTTTTTCTGGGCACTTTACAGTATTTTAAACGGGTTTTACGCGCTTATGAAAGACGGGTTCTGGGGGTATCACAGCCGCATATCCGGGATGATAGACAGGCACACTGCTGACGCGAGCCTGTATGGCCAGGATGAGCTTCTTGTCAGGACGCTGTCAAAACAAAAGCAGGAGATTGAGGATATAATGCGGCAGTATGTTTTTTTCAGGTTTTGCGAGCGGGCCTCTGTTTATCTCACCCAGATTAATATGGTAATACTTTTTTGCGTATCAGCGGCCACTGTGGTTTTCATTCACGCGGCTTTTGTACATAAAGCTTATATGTGGCTCGGGTTATGGCTGGCGGTTTACGGATTTTACACATGGCAGGAGCTGTCGGGTTTGTTTATAAGGTTTGAAGTGTGGGCCGCGAATATATTCTTCAAACAATACAGGGTTTTTACCAGAGCGGGAGGCACCGAGGGGATAATAGAGGTTAAAAAAGAGAATAAGAAACTTCTCCGGCGGATGTATTTTTTTATTATACTGCCCATATCAGTGATTTCCCTGCTGCTTCTGATAAAAGCAGTCATATATCCCGTGCTTCCCGGAATTTCAGCGGCGCTACAGGCCGATATTTTCAGGACGTGGGCAATAATAGGGGTGCCCGGTTCGGCAATCGCCGCGGCGATACCGGTAGCGCTTGACAGGGTGATGAGCGCGCGTTTCAGGCTGTCGTTTTCGCAGATAAGGGAATCCTATTACGCCGTATCGATATTTGTTTTTCTGTCATTTGCAGTGTCAGCGCTCCTGTCCGCCGCCAGATACGCGATTTAAATCCGTTGTGTTGGGGCAAAAGTTGTCTTGCAATCGTATTAACTTGTAAATTGCAAATTCAAAATTGTAAATTGCCTTTCTTGGGGCAAGGGTTGTTTTGTAATCGTATTAACTTTCAACTTTCAAATTTCAGTTTTCAGTTGCCCTACTTGAGGTGGGCCGGGGCAGGCAGCGGAGAAATTTCGTCGATTTACATCGGCGGTGAGCCCGGTCATCCGGAGACTCGTGAATAAACGCGATTAGGCTTGCGCAGGTTTTAGGGCGTCTTGAACGCTGATGTGCTTTGATGTTTGGGATGAAGTTGTTTAGCGCGCAACACAGACGCGCCCTGAGTTCTCGGCAAAATTTTCCACTGCCAGCCCCGTCCTGCGATGGTTGCACGTTACGGCAACACTTGTTTAGCATCCTGTAAAAACCGGTTCGTTTCTTTTTGTCGTCCACTTGCAAATTGCAAATTCCAAATTTAAACTGTCTTTATAAATTGCCTTCACTCTGCTATTTTTTCCAGAAACACTGCCGCTCCTGCCTTGTCTATTGGGTTGTTGTTGTTGCCGCATTTGGGGGAGTAGACGCAGGCCGGGCAGCCGGACTCGCAGCCGCAGCTTAAGACAAGTTCAAGTGTCTTTTCGGCGAGGGCCGGAAAAATCTCAAAGAGCTTCTCCGATATCCCGATGCCGCCCTCAAAGCCGTCATAAATAAATATGACAGGGCCATCGCCGCTGTAATCCGGATAAGACATGCCTCCGATATCATCCGCCTCGCACATGGCAAAGAGCGGCGCGAGGGCTATTAGAGCGTGTTCTGCGGCGTGAATGGCTCCCTCAAAATCAAGCTTGCGGGAGAGGATGGCGGGTTCTGCGGCGGCGGAGGGCTCGATCCACAGCGCCTGTGTTGTGAATTTCAGAGGCGGCATGTGAAGGGCCTCGTAAGAGAGCGTGCTGCCGTGTCTTTTCCTTTTGAAGCCCTGATAGTATTCCGTGACCGAGACGCTCCCGAACGCGAGTTTGCAGCCCGTTGCCTCTTTTTCCGCGTATTTTTCAAGAATCTCGACGTCTTCCTTTTTCAGCGGCTCTGTGTAATAGTCAGCGGGTTCCTTTGAAGCGGCTGCAGTGCCGGCCCCGATATCAAGCTCCTGTATTACATAAGGCTCGCCGTTGTGGATGTAGACAGCGCCTGTATGCGCCTCGCGGTATGCGCGGTTAAGCGATATTTCCTCAAGCAGCCTGCCGCCGGATTTTATTTTTATCTTTGCCGCGCCGGAGGAATCAAGCGCCGTTTCGTCCTGCGGCCTTGCGCCTCCCGAGTATATTATACCCCGGGGAGTGCGTGTGATTATTTTTCTCTCAAGCAGGTACTCAACCTCTTTGCGCGTGTCAAGGCCGTCGAAAACCAGACTGTCCCGGGAGGGGGCCTCTGACAGGGCGCACAGTATGTGCCCCAGCAGGATATTGGGGTTTTGTGTCGTGATGACGGCAGACTCGAATTTTTTTGATGTCAGTATTTCGGGATGCCGCATCAGGTATTTCTGGAGCGCGTCCTCAAAGGGTATGTAAAAGACGGCTGATTCTTTCTGTTTCCTGCCGGCCCTGCCTGCCTGCTGCCAGAATGAGGAGATTGAGCCGGGATATCCCGAGAGTATTATTACGTCAAGCATGCCTATGTCAATTCCCAGTTCCAGCGCGTTTGTCGAGACGAGCCCTTTTATCTCCCCGTTCTTCAGTCTTGCCTCTATTTCCCGCCTCAAAGCCGGGTCGTATCCGGACCTGTAGGAGAGTATGGGTATATCCTTTTTTTCCTTATTTGCCCAGATGCGGATGAGTTCAGCCATTTTGCGCGAGCCGGTGAAAAGAAGAGTCTGAAAATTGTTTCCGGAGGTATTGAGTAAAAGGTCCTTTGCCTGCGTGTGCGGGGATTTGTCGGGATTTTTTGAAGGGTCCCACAGGACAAGGTATTTTTCGCCTGAGGGAGCGCCGTTTTCAGAGGCCTCGGTAAACGGGCTTCCGGTCAGTTTTTCCATGAATTCAGCCGCTCCCGATATTGAGGCGGTTGAACCGTACAGGACAGGGCTTGCGCCGTAAAGCGCTGCAATTCGTTTCAGCCTTCTCATGAGCATGGCAATGTTGGAGCCGTATATGCCGCGGTACCTGTGCGCTTCGTCAATCACAATGTGGCGCAGGTTTTTGTAGAAACGCCTCCACTTTGAGTGAAAGGGAAGAACCTGATGGAGCTCATAGGGGTTGGTTATTATTATATCCGCGTTTTCGCGGAGGTATCTTTTTTTTGACGCGTCCGTGTCGCCGTCATAAATCCCGGCTTTGAGATTCAGCCCTGACTTTTCAAAGGCGTCTTGAAGGCTGTTTAACTGGTCATTTGAAAGGGCTTTTGCGGGATATATGTAGAGGGCGGTTGTTCCGGGAGCAGCGCATAGTGATTCCATCACGGGCAGGTTAAAACAGAGCGTCTTGCCCGAGGCTGTGGGCGTGGTAGTGATGACATTTTTACCGCTGAGAGAGAGGGTTACTGCCTCTGCCTGATGGGAGTAGAGCTTCGTTATGCCGCAGGCCTCAAGATATTTTCTCAGCGGGGGAGACAACGCGGGGATGGGGGCGTATTTTGCCGGCGCCGGCGGTATTGTTATTATGTCGTGTATGTGTTTTCCGTATGAGGAGGAGAGCCTCAGCCCCTCAATCAGTTTTTTTATTCCTTCCATGTCTCAGCCAGCCTGTTAAAGAGTTTTGCCAGGGAAACAATGTCTTCCCGGTTGTGGTGGATTATGGGGGCGAGCTCAAACGGGTCGCCGGTGGAGAGGTAGCGGCCGTAGCAGATGAGGACTTCTTCGCCTGAAATATCATCTTCGCGCTCAAACCCAAGAACACCCCCTTCCATATCCTTTAGGGAAAATGATGTGAATCCGGATTTAAAGGCCCTGCGGCAAAAATGGAGCAGGTCAAAATTGGGCATTGCCTCTATGTCGGGCGCGTCCGTAAAACCGTAATAGGCGAGCCTCGCGGAAGTGTAGGGCACGTCAAAGGATTTTCCGTTATAAGAGACAAAAGCCCTTTTTCCGGCCGCGATTTTGACAAACTCCTCAAGTATCTCATATTCTGCCGCGTCCTCAAGAACCGTGAATTGCTTCACGGCAAAGCCCTGGCCGTCATACCGGCCAAGCCCGATTGTAATGATTGAAGTCTCAAAGGCAAGGCTCTTGGTCTCTATGTCGTAAAACAGAAGTTCTTCGGGTTTATAATAGGAGGAGAGAAGAAAATAGAGCATGTGAGATGATGTGAACCGTTCTGCCAGCGCGGCTCTTACATCTGCCTCGCCTGCTTTTAAAGCATTAAGAAGGGAGAGGGCGTTTGTTTTGTAGCGCCTGTCAAAACAGGCGGATTCAAGGTCAAAAACTCCGCTGCCCGGCAGCTTTGCGCCTTTCTTGTCCCTGACGCCGTTTAACAGATGGAGGCAGTTGTTAAAGCTCTTTTCAAAAAAAGATTTTGAGGGCATGGAGGGTTTCAGGCTGAAATTCTTATCGTTTAACAGAAACTCAGCATTGTTCTTTTTGACGGGTACTCCGGGGTATTTTTTCGGCCCGTTTGAACGGCCGCCCGCGCCTTTGAACCTGTTCAAAAAATCATCACGAAACAAAGCCTGCCGCCTCCGTGTACAGTATGGTGGATTATAACACATATCTATGAGGATATACCTGCCTTTCCGCCACCAGCCCCGTCCTGCGATGGTGGTTTTGGTGCAATGGTTTTTTAGCAGCCTGCAAAAAA
>DSBP01000137.1 GCA_011049465.1 bacterium
AAAATCTTTTATGGGGAGGGCGCGCGCCTCGCGCGGTTCCTGGCGAAAAAAAAGTTAAGGCTCACCTATTTTGAGTTTATGACGGTTCTTGCGTTTATTATCTTTAAAAAGAGCGGGGTGCAGGCCGCAGTAATTGAAACAGGGCTGGGCGGCAGGCTTGACGCGACAAATGTGAATTACAGGCGGAAAGTTTTAAGCGCCATTACATCCATATCCCTTGAACACACGCAGTATCTGGGAAACACACGGCTTAAGATACTCGCGGAAAAGGCAGGAATAGCGGGGCGGGGGTTTCTGGTTCACAACCTGCGGGGAGGACTGCGCAGGTTTGTTGAAAAAAAAAGAGGCAGGCGCTGCCTCAGCGCCTCCGGTATGGTCAGGCTGAAGCGCGCTCGCGTAAAAAACGGCGTGCTGGAGGCCGAATATGATTACAAAGGCGGCATCCTGTTAAGGACGCTGATGGCTGAATCGGCGCAGGCTGAGAATATGCGGCTTGTGCTCGCGTGCCTTATGGCAATGGAGCAAAGAGGTTATGTCTTTGAAAAAAAGGGAATAATAAAAGGAATAAGGCGGGTAGCCCTGCCGGGTCGTTTCAGCAAAAGCCGCAGGGGTATTTACCTGAGCGTGGCGCATAATCCGGAAGCGTTTAAGCAGTTTCTTGACGCTCTTGATGGCGCGAGGCGGGGAAGGCGCGCGGTTATCATATTTTCCGCGCTTGCTGACAAGGACATAGGCTCGATATTCAGGCTCATGAAGCGGAGGAAGGGAATCAGCCTTGTGCTGACAGCCATAGACAACCCGAGGGCATTAGGCGTTGAAACAATGAGGCGTATTGTAGTAAAATACGGAATAAGGCACATTGTTGAGCCGGATAATGAAAAGGCGCTTGCTGCGGCGAGAAAGCCGGGAGTAATAACAGCTGCGGTAGGCTCGTTTTACCTGATAAACCGGTACATGTAAAAGGAGGAGCAGATGCATTTAATCGGCGATATAAAGGTTGTGTTTAAGAGGGACCCTGCTGCGGGAAATATATTTGAGGTTATTTTGCTTTATCCGGGACTGCACGCGGTCATACTTCACAGGATAGCGCATCTCTTATACAGGCTGAAGATACCCTTTATTCCCCGCGTGATTTCGGCATTCACCCGTTTCCTGACGGGAATTGAGATACATCCCGGAGCTAAAGTCGGAAAGAGGTTCTTTATTGACCATGGAATGGGAGTGATAATAGGAGAGACAGCCGAGATAGGCGACGACGTCCTGCTTTATCAGGGTGTAACGCTCGGCGGCACGGGAAAAGAAAAGGGCAAAAGGCATCCCACCCTCGGCAATAATATTGTGGCGGGCGCCGGAGCAAAGATTCTGGGCGCGATAAAAATAGGCAACAACTGCAAGATAGGAGCGGGTTCTGTGGTGATTCATAATGTGCCGGAAAACTCGACTGTTGTCGGCATACCCGCAAGAGTGGCGCGCGGCCGGGAAAAGCACCCCGAAGAACTTCTTAAACACGCCGACCTGCCTGACTTTGAAAGCGCGGATATCAGGAGGCTGTTGAAGAGAATCGAAGCGCTGGAGAAGAAAAAGAAATGAAGGCTAAAAATGTTTATGTTATAGCAGGCCCCAACGGCTCGGGAAAAACCACATTTGCCATGGAGTTTCTTCCGGATTTTGCTAAATGCCCGAATTTTATTAACGCGGACCTTATTGCAAAGGGATTGTCGCCTTTTGGCCCGGAACAGGCTGCTTTGAAGGCGGGGAAGCTGGTTTTGCGCCAAATCAGTGAGTATGCGGAGAAGGGGGAGGCCTTTGCTTTTGAGACCACGCTGTCAGGAAAGGCATACTATAACCTTTTAAAGGGATTGAAGGAAGCGGGATACGGGCTTCATTTGTTTTTTTTATGGATTCCTTCTCCGGCGCTTTCAATTGCCAGAATTAAAGACAGGGTCGCGCAGGGCGGACATAACGTACCGGCAGGAGATGTGCGGCGCAGGTTTGGGCGGGGGATACGAAATTTTTTTGAATTATATGAAGGGATTTTTAATACATGGTTGTTTTTCGATAATTCCGGGCCGGCGCCAAAGCTGATTGCCGAAAGCAAAAACGGGGAACTGAAAATTGTGCAGGCTGAGTTGTTTGAAAAGGTACAAAGCCAAGGAGGTGTGCAATGAAAAAAAGGATGACATTACACGAAAAGGCAATGGAGGCGATGAAAATTGCTGTTAAAAATGTTGTTTTGGAGCACAAGAAGTCCGGGAGGCCGCTGGCGATATGGAAAAACGGCAGGGTTGCCCTTGTTTCCGCGAAAAAAATATCAGCACGGTCTTGAGCCTGAAATCTGAATTTGAATTTGAACTTGAAACTTGAAACTTGAAAACCTGCTTGGAGCGCACATGGCAAAACCGTCTGACAGCATAAAAAACAGGGTTAAAAAGCTCAGGGAGCTCATAGAACACCACAATAAAAAGTATTACGAGGACGCTTCCCCTGAAATATCCGATTTTGAATATGACAGGCTCATGAATGAGCTTGCCTCCCTTGAAGCGGAATATCCCGCGTTAAAAACCAAAGATTCGCCTACGCAGAGGGTTGGCGGCACGGTTTCGCGGGGTTTTAAGCAGGCGGCTCATAACCCGCCCATGCTCAGCCTTGACAACACGTATAACGCGGAAGAGCTGAGGGCTTTTGACAGCAGGGTGAGGAAAGCGGCGCCGGATTGTTCTTATGTGGTGGAGCCGAAGGTGGACGGCGTGGCCGCCTCTTATATTTACAAAAACGGGGTTTTCACGCGCGGCGCCACGCGGGGCGACGGCGAACGCGGTGACGACGTAACGGAAAACATTAAAACCATCCGGGGCCTGCCGATTAAGATAACCGCCGGGAAGCTCAGGAGTTTTGAGGTGAGGGGCGAGGTTTATCTCTCCAAAAAGAGGTTTGAGGGGATTAATAAGGAGAGGGAGGCGGCAGGCGGGCCGCTCTTTGCCAACCCGCGCAATTCGGCGGCGGGCACGCTTAAACTTCTGGACTCAAAGGCAGTTGCCTTGCGAGGCCTTGAGTTCTTCGCTTACTCGCTTGTCAATGCGGCGGAGCATGGGATAAAAACGCATATCGAAGCGCTTGGCGCGCTAAAAGAAGCAGGGTTCCCTGTAAATGAGAACACAAAGCTGTGCCCTGACATTGATTCTGTAATTGAGTTCTGCTTTGAACGGGAGAAAAAGAGCGCGGAACTTGCGTATGAGACCGACGGCATGGTAATAAAGGTAAATGAGTTTGAGGCCCAGCGGATTCTTGGCGCAACATCAAAGAGCCCCAGGTGGGCGATATCATACAAGTTTAAGGCAGAGCAGGCAAGGACGGTTGTCAGGGCGATAACAGTGCAGGTCGGCAGGACAGGCGCGCTGACTCCGGTTGCCGAGCTTGAACCGGTGCTGCTCGACGGAACTACCGTAAAGCGGGCGACCCTGCATAATGAGGAGGACCTGGCGCGAAAAGACGTGAGGCAGGGCGATACTGTTATAGTGGAAAAGGCAGGCGACATAATACCCGAGGTTGTGAGCGTTGTAAAGAAAGAGCGTAAGAAAAACGCGAGAAAATTCATAATGAATCCTGCCTGCCCTGCCTGCGGAAGCAAAACGGCAAAGTATGAGGATGAGGCGGTCAGGCGGTGCATAAACGTGAAGTGCCCCGCTGTTGTTGAGGCTGGAATAATTCATTTCGCGTCGCGGGACGCGATGGACATAGACGGCATGGGGCCCGCGATTGTGAAAAAGCTGCTGGAGCATAAAATTATCGGGGATTACTCCGATATTTACAGCCTTGACGAATTCAAGCTCGCCGCGCTCGGCGGGAAGAAACATAAACTTACGGATAATATACTTAAGGCTGTTGAGGCATCAAAGAAGAGGCCGTTTGACAGGTTTATTTTCGCGCTGGGGATAAGGAATGTCGGGTCAAGGACAGCGGAAATACTGGCTGAAAATTATCCTTCAATTAAGGAACTGCAAAACTCATCCGCTGATGAGCTCGCGCAGATACACGAGATAGGGCCGGTTGTGGCGGGATGCATATATGATTTTTTCCGCAGAAAAGAGAACCGTGAGGTTGTAAACAAGCTTGAAAAGGCGGGTGTTAACATGAAGGGCGGAGGCTCCGCGTCAAAGGGGGCGTTTAAGGGGCTCTCGTTTGTCTTCACCGGCTCGCTGAAAAGCCTCACAAGGCCCGAGGCCGCGGCCATAGCAAGGCGCCTCGGCGGCAGTGTCTCCGAATCCGTGGGAAAGAAGACGGATTATCTCGTGGCGGGCAGCGAAGCGGGCTCAAAGCTTGACAAGGCGGAAAAACTCGGGGTGAAAATAATAGGAGAGCAGGAATTCATAAAGCTTGCCGGGATAAAAAGCAGGCCAGCGAAGGAGCAGGGGCAGGGGGAATTGTTTTGAAGGAGTGGGCTTAAACAGGCGCGCGCAATTTCCGGTAAAACGCGGCGTCAACACGCGTCAAAGGTTTTCTTGTCAAAAAATACCGCCTGTATTATAATGTCCGCACTATATTAAAGGAGATGTTATGAGCGCGCCGCTTTATGTATCTTTTTTGTGGCACATGCACCAGCCGTATTATAAAAATACGGAGACGGATAAATTCATACTGCCGTGGGTCAGGCTTCATGGGGTCAAGGATTACTATGATATGGTATCGATTCTTGACAGGTACCCGTCGGTTAAGCAGAATTTCAACCTTGTGCCCTCGCTTCTGCTTCAGATAGAGGAGTATCTTGCGGGTACTACGGACATCTTCATGGACATGACGCTGAAACCGGCCGGGGAACTCAATGAGGACGAGCGCGTATTTGTACTCTTCAATTTTTTCATGGCCAACTGGAACACAATGGTTTACCCTTATCCCCGCTACGCTTATCTGCTGAAAAAAAGGGGGGAAAACAGCCATCCTGATGTTGTGAAAAAGAGCCATAAAACCTTTACAACGGCGGAAATAAGGGACCTGCAGGTATGGTTCAACCTTGCGTGGATTGATCCTGATTTTTTTCAAATTTACCCGGACCTGATGAAGCTGAGGGAAAAGGGGGAAAATTTTACTGAAGAGGAAAAAGAACTTGTCATTAAGCGGCATATTGACATTCTGGGGCTGATACTTCCCAAGTGGAAGGAGGCGGCATCAGCGGGCAGGATAGAGGTCTCGACAACGCCCTTTTACCACCCGATACTGCCACTTGTGTACAATACGGACTATGCCAGGCGGTGCATGCCCGGCATAGAGCTTGATTTTAATTTTTTCCATCCCGAAGACGCAAAAGAGCAGGTGCGCAGGGGGCTTGCGTATTTCGCGGAGAAGTTCGGAAAGAGGCCCGATGGAATGTGGCCCTCTGAGGGCTCGGTGAGCCCGGAAATAATTGAAATCATGGCTGCCGAAGGCGTTAAATGGTCGGCCACGGACGAGGAGATACTTTGGGAGTCTCTTAAAGCCGGAAAAGGAGAGGCGCTGCCCGGCGCGCTTTACACGCCCTATACGGTAAATACGGGCGCGGGCCCTGTTGATATGGTATTCAGGAACCACAGCCTGTCGGACCTGATCGGTTTTACATATCAGGGCTGGCAGCCGGCAGAGGCTGCGGCCCATTTTGTAAACGAGCTTTATAACATAAAAAACTCGGGCGGGGAAAAAAAGGCCGTAAGCATTATTCTTGACGGCGAGAACGCGTGGGAGTGTTACGCGAATGACGGCAAGGATTTTTTAAATGAGCTCTACTCAAGGCTGGACAGCAACAGTGATTTTAAATGCGTTACAATAGGGGAGATGATGAAGGCCTTCCCCGAAAAGCCGGAGCTTAAGCCGCTGTATACGGGCTCCTGGATAAACCACGATTTTTATATATGGATAGGACACGAGCAGGATAAAAAGGCATGGAAACTGCTCGCGGAGGCAAGGGATTATCTTGTTAAGTGGGAGGCGGCAAATCCGGGCGAGCCGGAGCGGGCAAAGAGGGCCTGGGAGGCCGTATATATAGCCGAGGGAAGCGACTGGAACTGGTGGTACGGCGACGACCACAGCTCAAAAAATGACACGGAGTTCGACAACCTTTACAGGCAGCACCTGATGAATGTTTATACGATTACGGGCGGGGAAGCGCCGATAAAGTTTTTTGAGCCCATAGCTGTAGTGGAGGCCGGGTTTGACAAGGAGCCGTCAAGGCTGATTGCGCCTGTGATAGACGGAGAGGATACTGATTTCTATGAATGGAAGGGAGCCGGCGTGCATGAACTGACAAAAGAGGGCGGCGCCATGCACAGGGCCGAAAAGGATGTGGATACGCTCTATTATGGTTTCAGCCGCGATGATTTGTATATCAGGCTTGACGCCAAAGGCGGTTTCAGCAAAACGCTTCAGGACGCTGATGTCGAGGTGTGGTTTCTTGAGGAGTCAAAAAAAGAGATGCTGAAATTTACCGGAGGCGGCGGGGTTGAGGCGTCGGGAATGGAAAAGACAGGCGCCTGCTGCGCTGCGGGAAAGATATTTGAGGCGAAAATTCCGTTTGCGGATGTGGGCAGGGTAATGACGGGAAAATCAATACGTTTCAGGGTTGTGCTGAAAAAGGGCGGAAAAGAGGCGCAGGAGATTCCGGAGAAGGGTTTTATTCACATAAAAGAGCCGGGAAAAGGATTTGAGCTTTATAACTGGAAGGTGTAGTTTTAAGCGGCGCGGGTGTTTCTGCGGGTGAACGCGCGCTGCGGATGAATATTATTGTTAAGGAGGCATGGATGAAAGTACTTATTATAGGTTCGGGAGGAAGGGAGCACGCGCTCGCGCTGGCTGTCTCAAAGAGCCCGGCTGTCGGGAAGATTTACTGCGCGCCCGGAAACGGCGGCACATCTTCTGTCGCTGAAAATGTCAATGTTAAGGCTGATGATATTGACGGGCTTTTGAAATTCGCGAAGGAAAACGGGATAGGCCTTACTATTGTGGGCCCTGAGATACCGCTTGTTATGGGAATGGTTGACCTGTTTGAGGCTGAGAACCTGAAGGTTTTCGGGCCGTCAGAAGCGGGCGCGCAGCTTGAGGGTTCAAAGATATTCACCAAGAATCTGCTGAAGAAGAACGGGATACCCACGGCGGATTTCGGAGAATTTGACGGTTTTGACGCCGCTGAAAAATACATTAAAGCAAACAAAAAATATCCTGTTGTGG
>DSBP01000254.1 GCA_011049465.1 bacterium
CAAACCAATACGCAGACTTCGACTACTTCCGCTACTACGGGGCGGTGACTAAGCGGGCTGAGGTTATATCTTCGGTTACTGACCTTGGGTCAATGCCTGTGGGGCAGGGAATCATCAGGTGGATGCAGAACCTTCCTGACACGTCAACGCCGCCGATACAATTTTATACCCAGACATCGCATGATGGGACAAGCTGGCCCGACCCGTGGACGGGCCCCTATACAAATTACACAGGAAGTGAAATACTCTCCGAAAACAGGCGGTTCATTAAATTTAAGGCAGTGCTTACCACAGAGGACGCCGGCTATTCTCCTGAGCTGCACAAAGTTGAGATAGAGTATCCCATAGCTTCGCCAAATCCGCCGACAGTCTATTCATCCACTCATCCCCGCGATTCCTGGAGCGCCACTACAAACGCCTATTTTTCCTGGAGCGGAGCGGACAGCAACGGCGTCACAGTCGCCGCCTATTATTACAAATTTAACGGGAGCAATACATATATGCTCCCGGAGTCAGTCTCAAGCATCAATATACTTGACTGCGTTGAGGGAAAAAATACCTTCAGAATAGCGGCGCAGGCGGACTGGCGCAATAATTCCATTACAAGCGCTTATACGGAATACAGCTTCTTTGTTGACATTACAAAACCCGGCGTACCCTCGGTAATTGAGGCGAGCCATCCCGAAAACACGCCTGTTGATTCAAACAGGGTTTATTTTAAGGTAACTGCCGGGGACAGCACCGCAAATACAACAGTTGTTTCCGGCATACAGGGTTATTCATATACGCTGAACAGGCATAAAACCGCGCCTGACTCCATTATTCAGAGCACGGATGGGGAGATAAACCTGAGCGATATTGACAACGGTATCTGGTATTTTGGAGTAAAAGCGATAGACAACGCCGGAAATGCAGGAGATATTTTGTATTATACGCTGAATATTGAGTATAAAGGAAGGATACTGGATGATAAAAAAGTAAAGATGTATCCGACAATAAGCAGGGAAGAGTTTAACGCCGGGTACGAGCTTATCGGCTCAGCAGAGAGAGTATTGATAGAAATAAAGGACGGAAGCGGCAGGTTGAAAGAGGAGAGGGAGGCTGCCAAAGGCGCGGGCATAAACACCGAAAAATTTAATGTAAGCAAATACGCGAACGGCGTCTATTTTGTAAAGATAACCGCGGACAGAAAAGACGGGAAGCAGGATGTTGTGGTAAAAAAAGTTATAGTAAAAAAATAGGCGTAAACAGGCTGTTTTTGTGATTTTGATTACTGATATAGCTGTTTTTATTTGATTAAATGATACTGCTGTCAAAAAAACCCCGTAAAACCGTATTTTTTTTGTTGACCGCTGACGGTAACTGTGATATATATTATACAAATTAACAGAGAATTAAGAGTTTTAGGAATAAAAAATTTAAAGGAGGGGAATATGAAAAAAGGAATTGTTTTTATGATTGTGTTGTTGTTTGTTTCTGCAGGTTCGGTATTTGCTGATTTCAGGGAGGATGAAAAGCCGGTTGTGCTGATTCACGCTGATACGGCATATACATTAAGCCAGGGTGAGTGGTCGCTGGACCTTGTCGGACCGGTTACCTATGGTATTCTCGACACGCTTCATGTTGGCACGAATTTTTGGGTTTGGTTCTTGCAGGTGCCGAATGTTTACGGGAAATGGAATGTAATTCAGGAGAATGATGTTTTTCCCGCTCTGTCCATTGGCGGGCTTTTTGGGATGTTTCAGCAGAAAACGACAGCGGAGGGAACCTCTGAAGAAATAAAAGCAACTTTTATGCTCTACACCGGTGCTGTATACGCCAGCAAGAAGGTTACAGAACAGCTCTATCTGAACGGTTCTTTTTCTTACGGCAAGCTTGATATTACTCTTGAGAATGAGAGCGGCGAACAGTTAAGCATGGAAAAAATGGTTAATGATTTGTTTGGTACTACAGATACGTTCGGATTGTCAATAGCCTCGCTGGGGTTGGCATATGAGCTGTCAAAGGGAGCGAGGCTTATGGCAGAAGCAATAGGATTGATTCATGAAAGAAGTACAAATTTTTTAATTTCACCCGGGATTGAGTGGGGCATTGGAGACATCTTCAGGCTTAAACTTGCGGTAACCGTATGGACAGGAGATACCCCTTTTTATGCCCCGTACATAAATGCAAAGTGGAGACTTAAATAATCTTTTAAAATGCTAAAAGGAGGAATGCGCATGACGAAAGGCGAAATGCTCGGAGCAATTGCGGAGAAATCAGCAGTCAGCAAGAAGCAGGTGAAAGAGGTTCTTGACGCGTACAACGACCTGTTGATCAAGACGCTCAAGAAGGACAAGAAAGTGAAACTCCCGGGAATCGGGATTCTGGCAGTAAAGCACAGAAAAGCAAGAGTCGGAAGAAACCCCATGACAGGGGCAACAATCCAGATTCCGGCGAAAAAAGTTGTCAAAATGAGAATCGCGAAAGACTTAAAGACAGCGGTTCTGTAAAATAAGCAATAAAAAAGGGCGCCTTTAAAGGCGCCCTTTTTTATTTGGGCCTGCGGATTTTAATTTGAATTGATTTTTGTGTGTATTTCGTTTAAACTTTTGTATAGAATTAAAAACCTTTACCGGAGGCGATGTGGGGCAGATTATGAAAAAATACTTAATATCGGCGGCCTTAACCATGTGCCTTATTTCCCCCTTATTTGCCAACTACATAAAAGACGACCTCAACAAGTCAACGGGAGCGAGGGCTGCCGGTATGTCCGGCGCTTTTACCGCTGTCGCGGATGACTATTCCGCCTTTTTTTGGAACCCGGCCGGCCTGGTCCTGGCTGAGAGGGTGAACCTTAATGTATTTTTTGACTCGGCTTTCAAGGGGAGCCAGTATAACTACGGGATGAATTACACGCATCCGTTTTTGCCTGACATGACAGCCTCGGCGACATACATTAAGACAGTTTTTATGAACTCGAATTTTTATAGCGACCTGTTTTTTCTCAACTATGCCACCTATTTAAACGAAGAGCGGGTATCGGCTTTTGGAGCGGGGCTGAAATTCATCAATATATCAATGCGTGATTACGAATTAAGCGGTTTTACACCCGCCATTGACATGGGGTTTATGCTTTTTCCTCCTGCTTTTGAGGGAAAGCTGAAGATAGGAATGGCTGCCCAGGACCTGGATGCTGTCATTAAATGGAGCAACGGCGTGCAGGAGGTTGTTCCTGCTCATTATAAGATGGGCGCGTCATACTCATTTGACCCGGCTTCATCAATGGGCCTTGATGTAAGGATGATTGATTACAGGATAAAAGGAGTTCATCCGAGGATGGGTTTCAGCATTGGAGGGGAAAAATGGTTCTTAAACAGGGTATTCGGGAATTTTGGTTTTAGGGGAGGGTTTTCCTGGCGTGAGGGCGTGAATCCGAACCACGGATTAAGCTTTGGAGCGTCATACGGCAGGCGGGAGTTTGTGCTTAATTATGTTTATCTGCCGGGATTCGCGGGGCTCGGGGAGACGCATAAAATAGATTTCTCGTATTATATAGGAGAGAGGGTAAAAGACGACATAAAGCGGCGGGAACCTGTTGCGGAAATAAGAGACGATGACATGGAGCTTCTTGCAGCGCAGTTTAAAAACATCAGGTTTGACATATCACGAAGGCATATATCCCCGGGCAAAGAGGGACTATACGGCAGTGTTAATTTTGTTGTCAGGCAGGCGCCTGCCGCGTTCAAAAACATGAGGTGGAAAATTGAGATTTTTGATTCTTCTGAAAAGCCTGTTATGAGTTTTGGCGGCGCCGATGAATTTCCTGAAACGGTTTTATGGAACGGCACTGACAGTTCGGGAAGGCCTGTCAGCGACGGGGACTATACAGCCAGGTTTACCGTGATTTACGGAAGAACGGTTTTAGCATCGGCTGTGAGGACAATAATCGCCGATACTGTCCCGCCGCGGTTCAGGCTTGCGGTTGAGCCAAAAATTTTCGCGCCTCATCCGGCGTCCGCAGTCAGAAGAATGTCTCTTCTGATAATGCCAGTGCACAGGGATGTGGAATCATGGAGGCTTAACATAAAAACCGGAGAAGGAACTATTATAAGAAGGTTTTCAGGTGAAGGGCTTATGGAAAAACTTGCATGGGACGGAGATGATGCCCTCGGCAATGTTGTTAAAGACGGTAAATACGATGCATCTATGGAACTTAAAGATTTCGCGGGCAATGTATATGAAGTGTCGGAGGGTTTTGAGGTGGACACGGTTATGGCGGCCTTTAACGCAGAGCCTGACACAAGAATTTTGAAGACGGGCGCGGGCGTGATAAATTTTGTATCAAATATGAGGGATATCAACAGGATAAAAAGCTGGGGAATAGATATAAGGGACAGCGGAGGAAAGCTTGTAAAATCGGTTCAAAACAGAGGCCCCGGGGTCAGGAGCATTCCGTGGGACGGTACCGGCGAGGGAAACCGCTATGTAAAAAGCGGAAGCGTATATACTTATCAGATGACAGCCGAACAGAAGAACAGCATACTGATAAAGAGGGAAGGGCTGTTTTTAACGGGCCTTCCGGAGTTTGAAGGGACGGGCATAGAGCTGACCCTTGCTGTTGTTGATTTTAAACAGGGAAGCAGCTCGATTCCTGTTGAGGAATACGGTTATATTAACCAGGCTGCCGAGGCTGTCAATAAATACGCGAAAAATTATCAACTTGTTATAAAAGGTTATGCTACAGACCTTGGCGCGCCGGCGGAAAATTTTATGCTTTCAATAGAAAGGGCGCGGGCAGTGAGGGATTATCTTGTTAATGACATGAAACTTGACCCCGCGAATGTATATATTACGGGTTACGGCGACGGAATACTGCTTGGTATTGTCAACAGGGACGAAATCATAAAAAACGGCAGAAGAGTGGAGATTGAGCTGCTGACAAAATGAACAAGAACATTTTATACTTGATATTTTATATTGGATAGTTAGAACCTAAGTTCTTAATGAAAATAGGCGGTTAAAAATGTTGAGGTTGACGGAGTCCTGAAAAAGCATTAAAATATTAGGGCTTGAAGGAAAAAACGCGTAAAAGGCGGGATATGTGGAAGCTGAAGAAAAGAAATTATATGTAAAACTCGCTTATGGGTATTATCAAAACGGCGAGTATAAAAAGGCCATGAGCCTTTATGAACGCCTCTGGAGCGCTGATTCCGAGGATTTTAACATAAGCAATATGCTCGGGGACAGTTATCTTAAGGCGGGAATGCAGGAAAAGGCGGCAGAGGCATATCTCAACACAATGAACCTTTATGAAAAAAAGGGGCAGACTCAAAAACTCATCAGGCTTGCGAAAAAAACCCGCAGGTATTTTCCCGAAGACAGCAGAATAAAGACCAAAATCACGACAGTTGTAAGAATGCTTGTAAGGGACGCGGAGCGCAAGGTAATGCAGAAGGAATACGATGAGGCAAGGGAGATATACGAAGGTATTGAGGAATTTGACAGCGGGGAATTTCCGGTTAAAGCCAACCTTAAAGAACTTAATGAAGAAGAGGTAAAACATAAGCAGCGCGAGGCATCGCTCGCGCAGACAAAAGCCCAAAAACCGGAGAGCGCGGGGGACGGGTTGATAGATAAATTTGATAAGATGGCGCAGAACTACCTTAATAACGGGGATTTTGACGGGGCTGTAGAAACATATATAACAGCGCTGAAACTGTCGCCGAATAACGAGGAACTGAGGGAGAAGCTTCACGATGTTTACCGGATAATTTCCCAAAAATCCTTGGGAAGCAGGGTGTGGGACAAAATCAATGCTTCGCCAAAAGACAAGATAGAAGAGGCAAAGCAAAAGGCGCTTGAGGAGAGCAGGCAGAAGATACTTGTGGAAGAGGAAAAGCGCGCCAGGCTGCTTATGGAAGAAGAGGAAAAAATACAGCAGGAATACGAAAAGGCAGAGGCTGAGATAATTCAAAAAGCGGCCCGGGAACTGAAACAAAAGCTTGACGAGGCGCAGAAAAAAGAAAAACTTAAAGAGGAAGAGATTCAGAGGATAATGCGCGAGCAGGAGGCGAAAAAGAGGGAGCTTCTTGAAAAGATAAAAAGAGAGGCTGTTGAAAAGTGGAAAAAGCAGAAAACCGCTATACAGGGAGAAGAAGAAGGTTCAACCGTTCCCGAACCGGCGCCGCAGCCGGCCGCAGAGCCGTTCAAAATACAGTTTAAGCCGCAGGCAGAAAAAAAACAGGAAAGCATATTTGACCATCTGAAAAAAGCCTATGAGAGCCCGAGAATAGGAGAGGGAAAGAATATTGCGTCCGCGCCGGTGATCAAGCAGGAAAAAAAGGACGACGGGATGATTGATGACACCGGGGAGGTTGAGGCAAAGCCTGTTGAGGAGGATATTATTGTCAATGACGACACCCTTGATTCGCTTATAACCACGGCATATATATACATAAATCAGGGGATGATTAAGGATGCCCTGCGGATTTACAACAAAACATCCGAAAAATACCCGGCTCATCCGGAAATAAAAACCATACTGAAAGAGATTGAGAAAAAACAGGCGCTGTAATCGGATAAATAACCATAGCCGGGGACAATAATGGATAAATTCAGAATAAATACAAATTTTACGCCTGCCGGAGACCAGCTGGCCGCAATAAAAAAAATAGCGGAATCCGTAAACAGCGGTTCGAAATATACCACTCTGCTCGGTGTTACGGGGTCGGGAAAAACCTATACGATGGCAAAGGTGATTGAAAAAATAAACCGGCCGGCGCTTATACTCTCGCACAACAAAACCCTGGCTGCGCAGCTCTATATGGAGTTCAAGCAGTTTTTTCCGGAAAACGCTGTTGAGTATTTTGTATCCTATTATGATTATTACCAGCCCGAGGCATATGTGCCGCACCGCGACCTTTTTATTGAAAAAGATTCCGCGATAAATGACGAGCTTGACAGGATGAGGCTTTCCGCCACACACAAACTGCTTACGAGGCGGGATGTAATAATTGTATCGAGTGTATCCTGCATATACGGCATAGGCTCGCCTGAAAATTATAAGAGGATGGATCTTTATCTTGAGGAGGGAATGG
>DSBP01000140.1 GCA_011049465.1 bacterium
ATAAACGCCGGCGTTCCTGTTCTTGTAGCGGAAGAACCCGCAGTAGCGGAAAACGAAGGTGTGGCCGTCTCTGCAATCGTCAGCGTAAACGTACTCGTGGCGGAAATGTCCGGGGTATTTGTATGCGTGCTCTCAGGCGTGCTTGTAAACGTGGGCGTCGCCGTGCTTGTCCTTGTAAACGTCGGCGTGGGCGTCTGCGTTCGTGTATATGTCGATGCTGGCGTCCCTGTTGCTGTAAACGTGGGCGTCGCCGTGCTTGTCCTCGTAAACGTAGGCGTCTCTGTCCTTGTCCTTGTAAACGTCGGGCTCACTGTCCTTGTAAACGTCGGTGTGCGTGTCCTTGTAGCCGTCAGTGTAGGCGTCTCCTGAACACAATTATAGATATCCCCGAGAGCATCTCTTGTTATCACATAATTGTGATTATAAACATACTGCACGTGGGAGAGCTCGTTTTGCTCCGGATTATTCTGATAACCGTTCCACGTCATAAACCAGGACCAATGCGCCTCCTGATCCTGCATCAAATCAGGATCCGGTATGACGCCGTTTTCAGTCAACGCCACCAGCTTCTGCCCGTCAACAAGATTTACTATGTTATAAAAATAAGCGGTTGACGGGCTGTAATTTCTGCCCGCAAGGTATATATCAGCGCCGACAGCGTCAACATAAGCGTGTCCGGGATACCAGGCAGCGGCCGCTTCATTTCCCTGTGTTGTCCACACCCAGATTAGATTGTTTAACCCGTGATGATTTGTCATCCTGTCGAACATAAGATGATAAAGCTGCATGCAGGGGCCCGCGCCCTTTGCCCCCCACCAGAACCACGCGCCCTGCGCCTCGTGCAGCGGCCTCCACAAAACAGGCACTCCCACGTCGCGCAGCCTTGTAAGCTGGTACGCTATCGCGTCTATGTCCCGTATTATATCCTGATACTCCTGTGATGAGGGATTGTTCATAGCATATTCAACATCAAAGGTTGTACAGCTTGTATAAAAACCGCGCCACCACGGGCAATCCCCCGAGTCAATCAGCCCTGACGGCGCGTTCCAGTGCCATTGAAACTGGACAATACCCCCGTTCTGATACCAGGCAATCGCCTGCTCCACCTGCATCGGGTCAGCTGCGCCATAGGCCACGCGTGAGGGAGAATAATCCATCATATCAAACCCGCACAGGGCCGGGTATTTTCCCGTATTATCGTATATCCATTGAGAGCTTCCCGCAGTATCCTGCCCCGATATTGTCTTCACCCCGTAATTACTCGCCAAATATGTCATCAGACACTTCGTGGCGTCTGTTGAATTCGCGTTGACAAGCGAATCAGCCACGTCAAGCACCGGAAGCTCCGCAGGCTCCACACCGAACCAGTCAAGATAAAACCAGCCCCAGTTGTGCTGTATTCTCAGGGTATTGTTTCCCGCGTTAAGCGGCACCATTCCCGCAGCGGTTGAAGTAAACCCTGAAGACGCAGGAAAAGAAACCCCCGCCTGAAACACCCCATTCACATAAAGGTCATTGACTTTGCCTCCCATTGTTGAGGCGTAGCCAAGCGTAATATCATACATCCCGGCAGAAGGCACATTCACAGTCACCCGGCAGTAATCACCCGAGTTGTCGAAACCGTCAACATAGCCCGTTCCCTGGTAGCCCGCAAGAGCGGTGCTGACATACGTCCCGTTCAGAACGCCGTTTTCCGCCTGATATATAACCGGCGCCGCGCAAAGCCCCGATGAAACGAAAGCCCACAAAATAATAAATCCTGCCTTTTTCATCTCCGCTCCTTTATATCCGCATCCAAAAACCGTTCCCTCCCGCGGGTTCAAGCGGTTTTTCTTATCACCAGTTCCGGCTTAAGAATGATATCAACGGGCTTTTTCAGCTTTCCCTCCATCGCGGCCACAGCCGTCTCAAACGCGGCCTCTCCCATTTCAAAGAGCGGCTGCCGCACAGTTGTAAGCACCGGTTCCTCAACCCTTCCAAAATTAATATCATCATATCCTATCAGCGCCGCATCAGCGGGTATTTTTATGCCCAATTCTTCTGCTTTGCCCATTATTCCCGCGGCAACCATATCACCCGCTGCGCAGAATATGGCGTCAGGCCGGTTTTTCCCTTTCATCATTCCTGCCATAACCCGCTCCCCCTCCTCCCTGTTATAGTAATCAACAGTCAGCACGCTTTCACTGCCTGTCTTTATCCCGTAATCCCCTGCCGCCTTTTTAAACCCGTCAAGCCTTTCAACAGCAGCCGGGCTTACATCCTGGTCAAAAACCGCGGGCTTAACCGCGCCGCTTACCATAACTATCCGCTTTCTTCCGCTTTTAATCAGGTACTCAACAGCTTTATAGGCCCCCTGAAAGTTATCCACCCTTACCGAATGTGCGCTTTTCAGGCGCGATTCAACAAGGACAACAGGCACTTTTCTTTTTACAAACTCGCGCATTAATTTGAGGCCTATTTTTATGGTGAGCAGGACAGCAGCTCCGGCTCTTTTGCCGTAAAGCAGGTTTCGTATAACATCCGTCTTAATCGCATCCGCGCCCCTCGTGGCGTAGTGCTCTATTGAATGCTTAAACTTTCCTGTTTCATAAAGCTTTCCTTCCATTCCCGACAGCACAGAAGATACAAACGGGGATGAGAGATAGGAACTGACAAAAGCCACTGTATCCGATCTTCCCTTTGAGAGCGTGGCAGCAGTTATGTCAGGATAAAAATCAAGCTCCCTGATAGCCGACAAGACCCTTTTTTTTGTCTTTTCGGACATTCTTCCCTTGGAATTTATGACATTAGAGACGGTTACATAGGAGACACCGGCTTTGCGGGCAACATCCCGTATTGTTATGTTTTTCACACTGTCTCCCTCTCAATGAGTTCAGGCCTGAATTGCACTGTCCTGGGCGGGTTCTTTTCAAGAGCTGAGACAGCAAGGCTGAATGCCTTGCGCCCCATCTCCACATTGGGCTGTTTTATGGTCGTAAGCCCCGCCATATCCGCCACATCACTGTTATCATGCCCGATGAATGCAAGATCCTTCGGTATATTTATGCCCATCCTTCTCGCTTCTCCCATCATTCCGAAAGCCACAAGGTCGCCCGCCGCGCACAAAACAGAATCATATTTCCTCTTTGAGGCGACTATTTTCCTCATTACATCAATCCCCTGTTTGTAGTGCAGCAGAAACAGCGTGTACGCGTCCTTAGGGTCAAACACAAACCCCTCCTCTTTCAGCGCCTTTTTATAACCGTCAAACCTCTGCCGCTGGGTAAGCATGGTTTCATAATCTCCGCATACAAACACAGGCCTTTTTTTACCTTTCTTAAAAAGATACTTTGCCGCCATATACCCGCTTTCAAAATTATCAAAAATAATACTGTTCATCCCGGGCCGCTCCTCCTCAATTATTACTATGGGAACCTTGTATGCCAAAAGCGGCTCGAAATTCTCATGCATCTTGGGGCTCAGGTAAATCACGGCATCCGCCAGTTTTTCCTTAACAACCCTCTCAAGCACCCTGTACCGCCAGCTCACCTCAGAGCCCTTGGGATGTATGTCGCTTCCCGTAAATACCTGCATGTCATATTTTGTATCAAGCCGCTTAATCTCCGCTCCGTGAAGTATCTCATTAGCGAAAGCCGAGCCGAACTCGGTTATAACCACACCAATTGTGTTTGTCTTTCCCGTCTTAAGCCTTCTGGCCGTAGCGTCCGGATAATAACCCATCTCAGCCGCGGTTTTAAGGACAAGCTCTTTGGTGGTCTTTCTTACCCGCGGGTCATTATTAAGAGCCATTGAAACAGTGGCATGAGTCAGCCCTATCTTTTTTCCGACATCCTTTAAAGTAATACGTTTCATTTATTTTTCTCCCTTTTGTCCATTTTTTCAACGTATTATAATTAAAAACACCGATTTTTTCAACAAATATATTAAACGGTTAATCAACCGGGGAGGCCGTTTTATATTTGGATTAAAAACCATTCCACTTAAGACCGAACGTGCCTGAAGGAATCCTATCTTCCATAAAAACAACTTGTCACGCATAAATGGGTTTAATATTGTTTTTCTCGGGTTGCTAAACAACCATTACCTTAACACACACTGACGCAGGATGGGGCGGGTAGCGGAAAATTTCGTCGAGAACCCAGGGCGCGTCTGTGTTGCGCGCTATTCAACACCATCCCAAACACCCATGCCCTGCATAAGAGTTGCCGCCCTAAAACCCGCGCAAGCCTAATCGCGTATATTCGCGAGTCACCGTATGAACAGTCTCGCCGCCGATGTAAATCGGCGAAATTTCTCCGCTGCCCGCCCCATCCCGCCTCAGGTAAGTTTGCGCTTCCGTTTTTGACTTAACTTTCAATTCTCAATTTTCAGTTTTAGCTTTCTTTATCTTCCTGCTTCCCCGCTTTGTCAGAGGCGCGCCCTTTTTGCACTCCGGGCAGTCTTTTTCCTCATACGCCGTCACATCAACCTCGGCAAGGGCGTATGTCTCTCCCTCGCCGAAATCTATCTTTTTCCCGCTCCTGTCTATAAGCAGCCCCACTCCGGCTATCTCGCATTTGCAGGTTGCCTTAAGTTCCTCTATCAGCTCCCTGACCGAACCGCCTGTCGTGACTATGTCCTCCACAATCAGGACACGCTCGCCCTCCTTAACCTCAAACCCCCTGCGCAGCTTAAGCTTTCCCTCTTCCCGCTCCATGAAAATACCGCGCACGCCGAGATGTTTGGCGGTTTCAAAAGCCAGTATTATTCCGCCGACAGCCGCGCCTATGACAACATCAATTTTTTTCGGTTTAAAATGCGCGGCTATTTCTTTGCACAACGCCTGTGTCGCCTTTGGGTCCTGAAGTACGGCGAATTTTTCAAGGTATATGGAACTGTGTTTTCCTGACGTGAGCAGGAAATGCCCCGTCAAAAGCGCGTTTGCCTTCCTGAAAACCTCGAGTGTTTTTTCTCTTGTCATTTTCCTGCCGCCTCCCTTATCTGTCCCATTATTTTTTCCACTATCCCCGGCTTGTCATCGGCCTGAAGAATGGGCCTTGCCACAACTATATAATCTGACCCGGCGCGGATAGCGTCATAGGGCGTCATAATCCGCTTCTGGTCATCCTTTGCCACCCTGCCCAGCCTTATTCCCGGGGTTATTATTTTAAAGGACCCGCCAAGCTCTTTTCTTATCACCTTTACCTCTTTAGGCGAACAGACCACGCCGTCAGCGCCGGCCTTCTTTGCCGTCTTCGCGAAATTAAGCACAAGTTTTTTGACGTCCCATGTTGTCTTATAAATATTTTTTATGTCCCTGTTTGACATTGACGTAAGCACTGTAACGGCAAGCACAAGCGGCCTGTCAATCTGAAGCTTCAAAGAGGCTGCTTCAGCGCCCTCTCTCGCCGCCTTTATCATGTCAAAACCGCCTGAGGCGTGCACGTTAAACATGTTTACCCCGAGCCTTGCGGCCTCATATGAGGCGTTATATACGGTCCGGGGAATATCATAAAATTTCGCGTCATAGAAAATTTTTAGCCCCTTGCGTTTCAGCGTCATGGCAAGCCTTGGGCCGTCTTTCGTAATAAGCTGCAGCCCCACCTTGTAATACTTGATATAAGGCGCCAGCTTGTCAATCAGGCCGTACGCCTGCGCTATGTCGTCAATATCAAGCCCCAGTATCAGCCTCTCCCTTATATCCTCTCCCCCTCTTGCGGGGCTATTCTTTTTCTCCTGGCCCATTTTCCGTTACCTCCTCGGATTTTTTGTTTTCTTCGCCGTCAAGGAACTCCTGTTTAATCCGCTTCCCCACGATAAAAAGCCACGCATATTCATAAAAACCGCCGGCAAGGCCTTCTGCCGTAACTTTTGCTATATGAACGCCCGGAGATATCCTTTTCTTGTAGTGATAATAGTTTACCTGTTTTGTGTCCAAATTGTAAACAGATTCTTTTATGTCCGCGGTTCCCATTCTGAACCTTATGGTAGCCGTGTTTAAATGCGCGTCTTCGGCAAGAACCGCCTTTAATTGCGGGTTTCTTTCTTCTATGATTGACCCGTCCGCCGGGTATACCCTCTCAACCTTCAGCGGTTTTACCGCAAGCAGCCTCTCCAGCTTCTCGATTCTGTCCCCGTCAAATATCATTGTTCTTTTCAGCGAATATTTATCCGTCTCTTTCGTGTTGTAAGATGGGACAACCGAGAATCCCGCCCTGTAACCCGCTTTTTTCACAAAATGGTGCACCTCGTGCGAATAGGCGCCGTAAGGGTATGCCATTGTTTCTATCGGCAGCCCTGTCCTGTTTTTCAGGTACTCCTTTGCCTCAACAACCTCCCTCTCCAGGAATTCAATGTACTCCCTGTCAATGAGCTCCGACCTCTTCTTGTGCCCGGGTTTTACCTGCCGCCGGCTTGTAAGTATGGGATGCGTGAGCGAGTGGCACCCGAACTCTATTCCGGCCTCAGCCATCTCCTTTACTTCCGGAAGGGAAAGCGCGTTTCGCCCCCCGGGAAAGAAACCCTTGTAAAGATAGACAATCGCCGGAATGTTATATTTTTTTAGCACGGGAAAGGCGCCCGTATAAACCGATTTGTAGCCGTCGTCAATTGTAATAACCACTGCCTTATCCGGTATATCCCTTTTTCCCTCAAGGTAATCCACATAATGAGACATGGATATAATGTTCGCGTTCTTTTTAAGAAAAACCATCTGCTCCTCAAAATCCTCAGGGCTCAGATAGTATGTGTCCTGCCAGTTCTTTCCTTTGCCTTTCGAGGGCATCTTTTCAAACCTGTGGTAACACAGTACGTTTACAACCTTCTCTTTTTTTTCTTTTTTTGCCTTTGTCTCTTTTTTCAACTCCTTCTTCTCAATCCCGCCCCCGCCGGTTTTATCGGCCTGTACAGAAACGCAGGCCCCGGCACCCAAAAGAAAAAAACATGCAGCGGTTAAAACAATCCTTGTCATCTTCCGTCTCCGTTTAGTATGATTTTTTTATCTGTCCGCTCTTTCCTTTTGCCCTGTTCTTCATTATGTTAATAAACGCGCCTACGGCCGCCCCGGCCGCATATCCGGCGAGGACATCAAGCGGGTAATG
>DSBP01000248.1 GCA_011049465.1 bacterium
GGCTTGCGCGGGTGTTAGTGCGGCGACTCTTATGGAGGGCATGGGTGTTTGGGATGGCGTTGAATAGCGCACAGCACAGACGCGCCCTGGGTTCTCGACGAAATTTTCCGCCACCCGCCCCGTCCTGCGAAGGTTGTGTTGAGGTAAAGGTTGTTTAGCAGCCTGCAAACGACACAGATGTAAATATAAAATTGTCTCACCGGAGGTTCAACGTAGGCGCTCTACCCGCCCCCCGCCCTGCCGTCCACTTGTAAATTGCAAATTCCAAATTTAAATTTTCCTGTCCCGCATAATCTTAAATTGACACTATCCGCCGATTATAGTATATTTAACGTAAGATTCGGTAATTACTGTCAATGCACAGGAGGCGTGATATGGTGACAGAAGACGAAATAATAAGCCAATACGGGAAAAAGTATTCAGCGGGGGATTATGTTTTCAAGGAGGGCGACCCCGGCGAAGAGATGTTCATTATTCATAAGGGCAAAATCAACATAACGAAAATGACGGGCGACGGGGAAAAGACTCTCGTGACGCTCGGTTCTGGTGATTTTTTCGGCGAGATGGCTGTAATCGACAAGGCGCCGAGGTCAGCGGGCGCGGTCGCTGCCGAAGACACGATATGCGTGGTGCTCAACGAGGACCTTTTTGAACAGCAGATGCAGAGAAACGCGAAAATCGTAAAAAAAATAATGAAAAATATGAGCGCCAGGCTGCGCGCCATGAATGAGCAGCTTCAGATGCTCACCACAAAAGATTACAATATGCGGGTTGTGAACACACTGCTGCTTCAGGTAAACAAAAGCGGCGAGGGCTCGACCATCACCCTTGACTCGCTTGTCCGGCAGACAGGAATGGACGAGAACAGGGACAAACTGGACGAGATATTATCCGCGATGGCAAAGGCAAAGGTAATAGCGGTAAGCGGGGACTCCATCCTTGTGAGCAGCTCCGCCAACATAGAGAAATACAAGCAGTACCTTGAGATGAAAAAAGCTTTTGGTGAAAGCTGAGAGAAGTGAAGCGGCTAAATGTAATATTCGGAATTATTCTTGTCCTGTTTATATTTGCTTATTTCCGCTATTCCGACGGGATAAACCGCGGGTTTTATTTTAAATACAAGGAATTCATCCCCGAAAAACTCTCCTTTGAAAAAATCGTATTCATTGAGGACAATTTCAGCCTGGGCGATTACTCGGCGCTCTTTGAGGCGATATCGGGCGCTGAAGGCTCGGTGGCGCTGTTGATGCCGCAGGTTTTTAATATCAGGGTCGGGGATTATCTTGAGAACATTGAGCCCGCTGACATAAAAAAGACACAGGAAGAGTACAGGGAATTCTCGATAAAGCTTGCTGAGGCAAGAAACATACTGCCTGTTGTGTTTTTAAGCGGCGAAAGCATGAACAACAACGATATTGACCTGAGCTCATCCGCCTATTTTAAATCAAAAGAGACAGGGCTGAAACTGCCGGTTTACAGCCATGCCAGGGTAAAGAGCAGGAGGCTCTGGATGTCTGTTCCTGACAAGGGGTTTTATCCTGATTACAGCTCCTATCCCCGGGAGGTTCCGCTTTTCATGGATTACAAGGGCTCGGCGCTTGCAAACGCGGCTGTTGAGGCGCTCAGGCGGTATTACAAGCTTCCGAAGAGCTCGGTAAAAATAACAGAGCGGCGCGTTGAGATAGGCAATATAATAAAACAGCAGATGCTTCCCGGCGGAACGGTCATGCTTTATCCCGTAAAAAGCGCGCCTGTGATATACACAATGAAGGATATGCCCCCTTCGGGGAGCCCCGAATTGAGGGATAAAATCATAATAATCAGCAGCACAAATGTGCCGCGGGACGCCATGCTGAGCATGGGCGCGTGTCTTTTTGGAATTATGGAATCCGCCTTTTTAAAACATAACAGGGCGGCAAATTACCTGGCAGCGCTGTTATGCTGCCTGTTGTTTCTCGTCTTTTACCTGCGGCTCAAGCCCCTTTACGGAGCCGTATTGTTTGTACTTTCGCTTGTATCGGCGCTTATAATATGCGCGCTTCTTTTCAGCGCCGGAATATACACGGAGTTCGCTGTTATAATGGCGGCGCTTACCGCGCCCTTTACGGGCGTCTATTACTACAGGCTGGCCTTTATGGCGGCTGAAAACAAGCGCAGGAGGGAGGCGCTTTTAAGAATCGTCCACCCGGACGAGGTTGGAAGGTACATGAAAAACAGCCTTGACATAAAGATGAAAAACACATGGATTAAGGCTGTTGCGGCCTATTTTATCTTTGAGCCGGGGTTCGCGGGAAATCCGGAAAACCTGAAAATAGTTTTTGAAACTATACGGGATATCGTATATAATAAAACAAAGGATTTTATTATTACCCTGAGCGGCACAGAAGAGATAGCCGTGATACTGCTTACTGAAAAGGAGACAAGAAGGTTTTTTGAGGCGCTCATTGAGATAAGGGAAAACAGCGGAGTCGGCCCGTTTAACGTTGTGTTAAGCTCTTCCGAGATATACATGCATGATTTTAACGGGGCTGTTGTGTTTGGCGACAGGAACCACGGCCTTGCAGCCGAGTGCGCGCTGATGGATAAAAAGAGGTATATTATAGTCCCTGAAAAGGACATACAAAAATACATGGGAATCATAAAATTCCAGAAAATAACCGGCGCGGGAAAAACAAACCTGTATAACACGGCCGGAATAAGGGAGGATGCGTAAATGAAAATTGAGGTGCTCGGATGCCACGGAGGACAGCTGCCGGGGAGGAACAATACCGCGCTTTTGCTTAACAACGACACGCTGATTGACGCGGGGACAATAGCCCTTACTTTGGGAATAGAAAAACAGAGAAAAATAAGAAACGCGTTCATATCACACGCGCATCTTGACCACACGGGCGCGCTGCCTTTTTTCGCCGTAAACATAGTCTCCAATAAGACGGAGGGAGTGAAGATTTACGGCGCGAAATCGGCGGTTGACGCGGTAAAGACGCACCTGATGAATAATGTAATCTGGCCCGACTTCACCAAAATCAAAAACTTTGGGGGCAACCCCGTTTTTGAGTACAAACCTCTTCCGGTTAATAAGTGGATTAAGGCGGGGGAGTACAAAATAAAGCTCATTCCGGTCAACCACACTGTGCCGACAACCGGAATGCTTATCGGGCATAAAAACAGGTACCTGCTTTACAGCGGCGACACAAAGGAGACGTCCGGAATATGGAAAGAGGCGGGAAAGCTGGGCTCAAAACTGAAGGCTGTTTTTGTTGAGACGGCATTTCCCGACTCGCTGGCTTTTCTGGGCGAGGCAAGCGGGCACCTTGTGCCGTCAACGCTTAAAAAACAGCTTGATAAGCTGGGGCCAAAGCAGAAGCCGAAAATATTTGTTTATCATGTAAAACCCGAGTATGTCGCGCAGGTAAAAAAAGAGCTGTCGCGCATCAGGGGAAGAAAAATACGCGTCCTTGATGAAGGCGGGGTTTATACGGTCTGAAAATGTTCATCATAAATAAGGCGGGGCGCGATGATATTCCCGCGGTTCTTGAGATAGAAAAAGTTTCGCATGCAAGGCCGTGGAACGAGGCCGGATTTATATGCGAGCTGTCAAAGCAGCGGTCAGGCAGGGGAATTTTGCTGACAGCGCAGGACGAGGGCTCGGGCGCCATCGCAGGCTACATTACCGGTGATTTTATCGTTGACTATCTGCACATATCAAACATGGCTGTCGGGCCGGATTTCAGGCGCGGCGGCGCGGGCAGAATGCTTCTTGCAGCGGCAGAACGTGAAACACTTAAAAAAAAGTTTTCTTCATTGACGCTGGAAGTCAGCGAAAAAAATGAGGCAGCGCTTTCGCTTTACAGGCGGTTTGGTTTTGAGATAAAGGGGCGAAGGCCAAAATTCTATGAGGAAAAATATGACGGATTGCTCATGTGGAAGAGGCTGATTTAAGGGTTGTTTTCAGGTAAACGAAAAGGGCGCGACGGGCGTCTTATAAATAAGGAGAAAAATGGAGAGAGAAGACAGGGATATAATACAGGACATTAAAAAGGGCTCAGAAGCGGCGATGAATGAGCTCATAAAGAAGTACCAAAAGAGGGTGTATAACATGGTCTACGGAATGTGCGTAAATTACGATACAGCCTGGGATGTTTCCCAGGAGGTGTTTATAAAGGTTGTGAGAAATATAGATTCTTTCAGGGGAGACAGTTCTTTCTGGACGTTCCTCTACAGGGTCACGATGAACGCTTTTTATGACTTCAAGCGCAAGGAAAAGGTGCGTTCAAGAGTGGCAAACTATACAGATACAAAGGCAGAGGATGAAAAGCGGGTGTTTGAGGTCCGCGATATGCTTAATATCGAGGAGGATTTCGAGAAAAAAGAGGCCAAAGAGAGGATTAAAGAGGCGCTTGACGGGCTGACAGATGTGCAAAAAGAGGTTTTCATGCTCAAGAATATGGAAGGGCTGAAAATCAGGGAGATAAGCGCTGTGTTAAAAATTTCTGACGGCACGGTAAAGTCTCATCTGAGCCGCGCCACAGAAAAGATAAAATCAATAACAGGAGGCGGAAAACAATGAGCGATAAATGCGGATTTCCCCGGGACCGCCTTATGGAATATGTTTACAGCGGGACAGAGGAGGCAAAGGATATTGCGGAAATCGAGGCGCATATAAAAGGCTGCGCCGGGTGCGCTGAAAAGGCAGCGGGCTATAAGAGCGCGATTAAGGCCTATTCGGAGATAAAGGTGGATTTCTCCGAAGATGTCTGGGATATTCAGAGGCAGGAGATAATACGGAAGATAAGAAAAGAGAGAAAGGACCCTTTTGCCGCGGTGCTGAAGGTGTTCTCTTTTGTGTTCGGCCATAAAAAACTGGGCTTCGCGCTTCTGCTTGTGGCGCTTGCGGGCGTGTGGGCGGGGCATTACAGGAACCAGGCCGCGCTTCAGCGCGACAGGGTTATGATAGAAAAGGTTGATGTGCTTGAGAACATGGAGATACTTGAGAGGCTTGATTTTTACAGGGACCTCGCGGAACTGGGTATTTAAGATATGGCACATCGCGAAGGAGGAAACATGAGAAGGTTTTTTATAATCCCCGCTGTCCTGGCGCTGTTTTTCTGCGGGCAGGCAGCGGCGGAAAACATGAACGCTGAAAATGAAAGAGACGCGGCAAAACAGCTGGCAGCCGAGAAATGGGGCAAGCTTTCGTCTTCGGAGCGGGACAGGATAAAAAAGATATATACGGCGTGGCGCGACATCCCGCCGCAGCGAAGGGCGTGGATAATAAAGAACCACAGGAAATTAAAGGGAATGGACGAGGGTAAAAAGGCGGAAATAGAGGAGGCTTACGCGGAGTGGGAAAAACTCTCCCCGCATGTAAAGGAACTGATGATTGAACGTTACAGGGAGTGGAAAAACCTGACGGGAAGGGAAAGGGTGAATATAAGGAGGGCGGCTGAAAGATACAGCGAAATGTCGCCTGAAGAAAGAGCCGAAGCAAGGCGAAAAGTAAAAGAAGCGCGCGAGGCAAGGGAGAGGGAAGAGGGGAAGTAAGGCGGTTATGTATCTAACCTGAAGCTTGTCTGCTCTTGCCCTTGAACCTGAAACATGCAACCTGAAACTATATTTCCTCCTCAAATAAAACTTGCTTTTACCCCGGTTATGGATAATAATTATATAAGCGGGAATTTGTTGGGCGCCTGTTTTGGCAGGGCGCGGGAATGCTGAAAATAGAGGGTGAAATTATGGCAAAAAAGGCAAAACCTGCCGGAACAGGGCGTAAAAAGAAGGAAACGCCCAATCTGGCCGATTATCAGGCGGAAATCAGCGAAAGGGCAAAGGAGATTTACGCGGAGCGGACGGCCAAAAATGAGCCCGGCGACGCGATGTCAGACTGGCTTGAGGCTGAAAAACAAATCTCAAAAAAACATAAGTTTTAAGTTTTTTTGGAGCGAAGAAAACCTGCGCTGCGGGGAACAAGGCGTGTGCGGGTTAAAAAGGAGGGAGTTATGAGAAAAAACATCATGTTTTTGGCATGTGCGGTTTTTGTTTTTGCCGCGTGCGGCGGGGGCGCGACTGCGGAGGACCACATAAGCGCCGGCAATGAAAAATACGAGCTGCGCGACTACGAGGGCGCTGTCAAAGATTATGACAGGGCAATCAAGCTGCAGCCCGATTACGCGATGGCTTATCTCAACAGGGGGCTCGCGAAATATATGAGGGGAGAGAGGGACGCCGCGATAAAGGACCTTAAGAAATCCGCTGAGCTTGGATACGAAGGCGCGAAAGACGTGATTGAGCAGATAGAAAAACAGTGATGGAACTGCAGCTGAAAGCTGAAAACTGAAAATTAGAGCAAAATCAGTGACGGTTTCGTATTAATTTTAAAATTTAACTTAAGTTTTCAGTTGCCTTTGTTGAGGTGGGACGGGGCAGGCAGCGGAGAAATTTCGCCGATTTACCTCGGCGGCGAGCCTGTTTAGGTGATGATTCGCGGACATGCGCGATTAGGCTTGCGCGGGTTTTAGGGCGGATTGAAGGCTGATGTGCTTTGATGTTTGGTATGGCGTTGAATAGCGCGCAGCACAGACGCGCCCTGAGTTCTCGACGAAAGCCCCGTCCTGCGATGGTTGTATTGGGGCAAAGGTTGTTTAGCAACCGGCAAAAAACAAAAATAAAACAACGAGATGCGTTTTTGTAGGGGCGATTCACGAATCGCCCAAAGCGGGTTGTCTTTCGGGGGTTGTACTAACTTTAAACTTTCAAATTTCAGTTTTCAATTGCCTTTGTTGAGGTGGGCCGGGGCAGGCAGCGGAGAAATTTCGCCGATTTACATCGGCGGTGAGCCCGTTCAAATGGAGGCTCGTGAATATGCGCGGTTAGGCTTGCGCGGGTTTTAGGGCGTCTTGAATGCTGATGTGCTTGGATGTTTGGGATGGCGCTGAATAGCGCACAACACAGACGCGCCCTGAGTTCTCGACGAAATTTTCCACTGCCAGCCC
>DSBP01000238.1 GCA_011049465.1 bacterium
AGACAATATAAGGCTCTATCCCGAAATTCACTACTGTCTGCAGTGCGGAAAAGGGGTCATTTGCCCTCATCTTCCCTATAACAAGATGCCCGCCCGCAATAATGTCAAACGCCGCATCCGCAGTTTCCCTGTTTGGCACATCACCTATTGTCACGACATCGCAGTCCTGTTCCGTAAGCAGTCTTACAACCTGTCCAAAATTTCTTCTGTTTACCTTTGTCTGGTTTATGCCTTCTATAACGTAGTTTGAGGACGTATCATCAACGGAGAATACATTTATCGCCGGATCATTTATTTCATTAAGCGTGGAATACAGCGTCGTATCCTTTCCGCTGTTTGTCGGGCCGGAGAGCAGAACAAGCCCGTGCGGCTTGCGTATAAATTTTTTGTAAGCGTCAATGGTGTCCTCTTCCATACCCAGTTCCGAAAGAGACAACACTTCGGAATCGCTTCGTATTATCTTAAGTATTATCTTCTCCCCGAAAACCGTGGGGAATGTATGAACCGCAAGATTTATTTCTTTACCCGCGACTCTTATTTTCAGTTTGCTCTCCTGCGGAACATTTTTCTCATTCAGATTCATTTGAGCAAGTTCTTTAACCTTGTTTAAAAGTCCGTTATAAAGAGTTCTGGGCGGCGACTCAACTTCGTATAAAACACCATCAATCCTTCTCCTTATCCTGCATTTATCCGAAAGAGGCTCTACGTGTATATCTGTTACAGACGCTTCATAAGCATCTGACAGAAGATTTGTCAAAAAAGTATTTACAGGCGTATCCTGTGACACAACTGCCTGCGCCGTATTTGAAACAGGCTCGGAAATAGGAGGCGGCGCCTGAGACTGCTGCGGAGCCATTTGAGGCTGAGGCTGCTGCATCTGCGGCTGTGCCTGAGGCTGCTGCTGATAATGAGACTGCGGCGGGGGCTGCATTTGTTCCCCATAAACCGAACGCTGTATTTTCAGGCCTCCCTGCCCTTCCGCACCGCCCGAACCGCCGGACATAGGCGCGGCAAGTATATCGTCAAGCTCATCCACTTTCGCCTTTGCGATTGCTCCTGTTTCTTCTTCTTTAAAACCAAAATATTTATCAAGAAGCTGCTTTATATCCTCGGCAGGGGCAAGCCTTGCGTCAATTTCCGCCCTGGTCGTTGCTTTCAGGTCGTCAACAACAAGAAAATTCAAAGGGTCGGACATAGCAACGGTTATTACCCTGCCCTGTTTGTTTACGGGAATAAGTTTTTCATTTCTCATAAGCTGTTCCGGAAGCAGTCTTAAAACATTCTCCGGTATATCCGGCAGTTCTTCCACATTTACAAACGGCACACCCATCTGATAGCCCAGAAAAGTCCACAAAATCTCTTTTGTGATATACCCCATATTGATAAGTATCTGTCCTATCTTTTCTCCTGTCCTCTTTTGCTCCTCCAGGCCGTCTTTTAACTGTTCCTTTGAGATGATGCCTTCTTCCAGAAGCATTTCACCGATAAGCATATTCTTAGGTTTGCTCATATCTATCCCCTTTTCTTATGTTTTTAATTTAATTATCCTTTTTTTTAAAAAGGTCAAATATTGACTTTTTCTGCCCCTGTTTTTCCCGGTCCGGAGCCGGTGCGGATGCCGGAAGATTTTCTTCGCCTCCGGGCGCCTGCTCCGTCTCTTTATAATTCTGTTCTGCCTGCAGTTTTTCGCCTTTTGAAAGCCTTGACGCAAAATCATTTCCAAGTTCTTTTGTCTTTGAATCAACATCCGAATTCGAAAGCCCGGATTCCGGCGTTATCTTAATAGCCTGTTCCTTTCCCGATGAAAGATCCTTTGCCGAGACTTTTATTATGCCGTTTGCGTCTATGTCAAACAACACCTGTATCTTCGGGGTTCCTTTCTGAGCCGGCGGTATCCCGACAAGATCAAAGGTTCCTATGGGTTTATTGTCCGCGGCCATTGGTTTTTCCCCCTGGAAAACTTCTATCCTCACAAATGACTGATCATCTTTTGTCGTTGTATATGTCTCGCTTTTCCTTGTGGGAATGGATGAATTTTTTTCTATTATTTTGGAAAATATTCCGCCCTCTGTCTTTATGCCCAGCGAAAACGCCGTAACATCAAGAAGAAGAATGTCCCTGATATCACCTTTGAGAACCGACGCCTGCTTCGCGGCTCCCGAGGCAACAGCCTCGTCAGGATTTATACCCGCATACGGCTCTTTTTTAAATATCCTTTTTACCACGCTTCTTACAAGAGGCATCTTTGTCTGCCCCCCGACAAGAACAACCTCATCAATATCAGATGCCCTCAACCCCGCGTCCGCCAAAGCTGTCTGGCAGGGGCCCGCGGTGCTTTCCGCTATATCTTTTGTAATCTCTTCAAGTTTTGTTTTGGTAAGAACTGTTTTCAGATGCTTTGGGCCGTCTTTTGTAACCGCAATAAAAGGCAGTGTTATTTCAACCGAATCAAGAGTGGAAAGATTTATTTTTGCTTTTTCAGCGCCGTCCTTCAGCCTCTGAAGAGCAACCCTGTCATTTCTCAAATCAATACCTTCTGCCTTGTAAAACTCAGCC
Source organism: bacterium (assembly GCA_011049465.1). GTDB lineage: Bacteria > Oederibacteriota > PGYV01 > PGYV01 > DSBP01 > DSBP01. The sequence goes on from DSBP01000238.1 coordinate 2,557, forward strand.
ACAAGATAATCTATAACCGCCTGGTCAAAATCGTCCCCGCCAAGATGCGTGTCCCCGCAGGTTGAAAGAACCTTGAAAATTCCCTGTCCAAGTTCAAGAATGGATGTATCAAAAGTTCCTCCGCCAAGGTCATAAATGACAATTCTTGTCCTCACCTTGCTGTCAAATCCGCTCGCAAGCGCCGCGGCAGTGGGCTCATTTATGATTCTGACAATATCAAGCCCCGCGATTTTGCCCGAGTCTTTCGTGGCCTGTCTCTGCGAATCATTAAAATAAGCAGGAACCGTCACAACCGCTTTTTCAACAGGCTCCCTTAAATATGCTTCCGCGTCTTTTTTCAGTTTCATAAGAACCATCGCGGAAAGTTCGGGAGGCGAATAAGTCCTGCCCGCCACTTCAACCCAGACATCTCCGTTTGACGCGGGAACAAGTTTATAAGGAATGCTCTTTATATCTCCTGAAACTATCTTATCGCTGAATTTCCTGCCCATAAACCTTTTTATTGAAAAAACCGTATTTTCGGGATTCATAACCTGCTGTCTTTTTGCCTGATTCCCCACAAGAAGCCCTCCCTCTTTCGTAAAAGCAACAACAGACGGAGTCGTGCGGAAGTTCTCGTCATTTGGTATTACCAAAAGACGCTCTCCCTCCATTATTCCCATACAGGAATTTGTGGTTCCCAAATCAATACCTATAATTTTTGACATCTGAACTCCCTTAATAAAGTTTTAAAACCATACAAATTACACAGAGCTCTTTTTTGCCCTTTCAATTTCTATCTTCAGTTCCCTGAACTTTTCAAGCGTCCTTGAATAATGCACAGCATCCGGATCAAGTTTCACCGCTTCCATAAATGCCCGCAAAGCCTCTTCCAGCTTGTTTGTGGCAGTATAAAGAACTCCAAGATTATACATCGTTTCGCTCATCTTATAAGTCCCGTACGACTGCTGAAATTTCCCCATTGCGGCGCCTTTATTGACATCATAATTATTCACACCTTCCTCAAAAAGCCTGCGCGCCTGCTCGTATTTTTTCTTTTCTCCGCCCTGAAACACATTAAACTTCCGTTCCGCCGGATTCTTTTTCAGAACCGCGAATATCATAAAATTATATATTTTTCTTCTCAAGGGATGAGAGAGCACTTTATACGCCTCTACCGCCCGGGATGTCTTTTCGTGAGCCCAGTCAGGCCTTTCCGGATTGTGGTCAGGGTGATACTTATAAAGCATCAGCCTGAAAGCATTGTCTATTTCTTCCTGCGTGGCGGCCGGGTACAGCTCTAAAATCTCATAAAAATTAAGTTCCTGTGCCATTTTTCTAAAACCTGGTCCCTTTCAGCCTGAAGAGTTCAATCGCGTCCCCTTCAGCCATATTTATGGAATCCACCTTTTCATAATCAGCAAGGCGGCGCGTTCCTGACGCGGTGTCAACCGTCGCGTAAACATCCGTGGCAAAACTCTTTTTTTGCCCGTATTTTGAGGCAAAACCTATATAATCCATTATTGCATTATACTTTTCCAACGAGCTTTTATCAACAAAATTTTTGGTCATTGTTCCCTTTGTCATAACAAAGTTTACATTAAAATCCTCTATCCGGCACCCCAAAGTCATTTTGCTTTTTACCATATTCACAAGTTCTTTCCTTATTTCCATAGTTGATATAAGCGCCCTCTTTTCATCATCCTCGTGCCGGAAAGGATATCCAAAGCCAATAAGAATAAAACGCTCCGTAACCTTCAGAATCGCGCCCTGATATTCTATGGCGGTCAACGAAACTTTCTCAACAAACTTTTTTATGATGTCCTTCAGATCCTCGGACACAAGCTCAAACGTAAAGCCCGAAAAACCGCTTATATCTATAAAAACAAAAGAACACTCGGAAGAATCAGACCCGGGCGGCGGATAATAACCTTTTGTGATTTTATCCGTCATCTCCTGATAAGTAAAAACCTCATAGGCTTTTTTCAGGTCTTCCATCTCCTTGAGCCCATCCGCCACGGTTTCAAACGCGTCCTTTATACGCACTTTTTCCTTCAGCTCCACAAGCATCCGGTTAAAATCATCGGCCAGAACTCCGGTTTCGTCATTTGATTTCACATTAACCGCCACATCAAGATTGCCCTGCGCGACCTTTCTCATCCCCAACGCGATTATGTTAAAATTGCGGGTTATTATATTCGCGAGCATCCAGGCGCCTCCAAAACCCGCGCCAAGGAGCACAATCGTCAGAATTATCATATTCAGTATCATTATGTTCAGCGCCCTGTTATGGGCTTTTTTTGAGAATTTGATAACAATAGAGGCAAATCCGGCGTCTTTTATGCTTATTGCCATTTCGGTTTTTATTGAATCAGAGAGTTTTGTTTCAATCAGTTCCCCTATCAATACGCTGTTTTTCTTTTTTGTGTCAATTTCCCTGTAATCCTTTTCCAGAAGAGACTTATTCATCGCATAGGCCTTTATCTCTTTTTCCTTGTCAAGAATGGCCATAAGTATAATGTTGCGGTCAAGCCCGGAAAGTATTTCCATAAACTTCTCATACACCTGCCAGTTCACATCCGCGCTGTCCCACGAGGTCACAAGCCGCAAAGCGCTGAGCGATTCCGCGACCTTTCGCGCGTTTGCCTTTACCTGTCTGTCCTGAATATCAATATTCATCTTTATCGTGTACCCGAGCACAACACCCATAGTCACAATTATCAGAGAAAATATGAGAATAATTATTTTATTTCTTAAACTGAAGCGGACTTTTCTTTTTTTCATATTTTACGGATTCACTCCTTATTTTGCTACCGATTCAAGCGCGTAAAAATTTGTCTTTCCGTCTCCGAGATATATCATTCCGTCCCCGCCTATGCAGGAAGTTTTAATCGCTCCGTCAAATTCCATACTCCAGACTTTTTTCCCTGTCTTCGCGTCAAGCACAAACAGCTCCCTGCCTCCGGCTATGTAAATCAGTTCGTTCACGACAAAAGCGGTGGTAAATATCCTCTGCCCCGTATCTGTCTTCCAAAGCATTCTTCCCGTCGAAGCGTCAAGCGCGTACACATTTCTGCCATTCGAGCCCACATACAAAACTCCGTCTTTGATAACAGGCGATGAGCCTACCCATCCGCCTGTTTCAAAGGTCCATTTCATTGCTCCGCTTATCGAGTCAATGGCGTGGACCTTTCTGTCGTCCGCGCCAAAGTACAAAACCCCGCCGTGTTCCGCGGGAACCGACGCTATGGCATTCTGCGCCTGATAAGTAATCTGGATCTGCCCGGTTTCAAGGTCAAGCCCGTAAAGCGTCTTGTCAAGCGAGCCAATATAAAGCATTCCGTTTGCGATTGTCGGAGACGAAGCAATAGGCCCTTGCGCCGCGGTTTTCCATTTTACGGCGCCGTTTTTTCTATCAAGCGCGTATATATGGTTGTCCATACATCCGATATATACCAGCCCCGCAAAAACCGCGGGCGAAGAAAGTTTGACCTGCCCGCCAAGTTTTGTTTTCCAAACTTCTTTTCCCGTTTCTATGTTCACCGCAAAAAACATACCCAAATCATTCGCAAAATAGAGAGTATTCCCGTAAAGCGCGGCAGTGGAGCTCACGGCTCCCATTGCGGGGAATTTCCACGCAGCCTGACCGGTTTTCTTGTTGATTGCGTAAAAATTATTATCCATAGAACCTATATAAATGTTTTCCTCGTCCATAACAGGCGATGCGTCAAAACCCGCCCCTGCCCTGAAGCGCCACTTAAGCTCAAGCGGCGGCAGTATGTTGAAACCGCTGTAAAAATCGTGGGAAGGCACCCCTCTGAACATAGCCCATACATATTTTCCTTTTTCGGTCTTTACTGTAGCTGCTTTCCGGGACGCCTTCACTATTTCGGTTTTCTGCTTTTCTATCTGCTTTTTTATTTCCTGAACTTTCTGGCGGGATTCCTGCGTTGTTTTTTTGGATGCGGTTGTAAGCTCTTTCTCAAGGTTTTTCAGCTGATCTCTCTGCGCTTTCACAACACGCTGAAGTTTCTCAAGCTCCTCAAGCTCGGCTCCTCCGCTTATGCTCAGCTCTATTTTGACATCTTCTTCCTCTGCTCCGCCTATGCACCCGGACATCAAAAAACAAAAAACAAAAGCCAAAACCGCCAAAAACATATACTTAAAACGCATACATTCCCCTTTCAGTTAAATTAGTATAATAATCTTATCAAATAAGACATATACTGTCAATTTGGATTATGGTTCGAAAAAACAGGGATAAGGGAATGGGGGTTGGGGAATAGCGGAGAATTGAGAGCAGTGGTTTGTGGTTTGTGGTTTGTGGAAACCGGGAAACATTGGGTTTTGAGCTTTGAGTTTTGGGAAGAACGAAAGGCAGGGATAAGGGAATGGGGATTTGGGAAT
>DSBP01000207.1 GCA_011049465.1 bacterium
GAATAAACTGAAAAGTTAAAACTGAAAACTGAAAGTTATGTCACGCTGTCCGCTCCATTCTGCGCCAGTATGTTTTGGGCGATAGTTGTTTTGTGGTTGTATTCACTTTAAACTTTAAAATTTCAACTTTCAATTGCCGTACTTGATGCTACCCACCCCGTCCTGCGATGGTTGCACGTTACGGCAATACTTGTTTAGCAGCCTGCAAAAAACAAGGATTAAATACCGTGATGCGTCGTTGGGGCGATTCACGAATCGCCCAAAGCGGGTTGTCTTTCAGTGTTTGTTATTAATAAGCGTGCGCTTGACAAAAACCTTTTTATATGGATAACTGTAAACAGCGGTAGTAAAACGGGAAACGGTGAAAAATAATGGCAAAGGCAGAAGGAAAGACATTTAAATTTGACACAGAGAAGGTTATTAATCCGGGTTTTCTTGAAACCATTAAATATACGGGCGGAAGGCAGCTCATAGAATACAAAACCGCCGAGTTTTCCGCTGTATGCCCTTTTTCGGGGCTTCCGGACATAGGAACGGTAATAATAAGATACATACCCTCAAACCGCCTGCTTGAACTCAAGTCGCTTAAATACTATTTTGTGAGTTTTAGGAACGCGGGGATTTATCAGGAAAAGGCGACTGACAGGATATTTAAGGACGTGAAGAAAATACTGCGGCCCGGGTATCTTTATGTTGAAACCGTGTATAACACAAGGGGCGGCATAGATGCCCGCTGCATAATGGAAGCGGGAAAAAAGGCCGGGCGTTGAGTGGAAAATAAGCCGCGCTTGTGGAAGCCGGCGGCTGCGGCGGTTATTCTGTCCCTTTTTTTTCAGTATTCCTGTTCTCCCAAACCATCCCTTGAGAAACGCCTGGCATCAAACGACACGAAAATCATAAAGGCGGCAATTACGGACGCGTGGCGGCTCGGCAGGGAAGACCTCATTACTGTGATTGCCGATTTTCTTGAAAACAGGGAGCTTGGCCCGCACGCGGCTTTCGCGTTGTCTCTGCTTGACCCGGGGATGGCGGCCTCTGCGGCCACGAACAGGATCTCCTCTGCGAAAAACAGGGAAGCACACCTCTTTTGTCTTTACCTGATATCAAAAAACCACAGCGGGACTGTGCCCGCTTATGTGAGGGCAAATGAGGCGGGGTTTGAGGGCGCTGAAAAGTACGCCGCGGACATGATACTCACCGTTGAGGACCCCGGCCGTTTAAGGGGTGTTCTTGACGCTGCTGAAGCGGGCAGGCTAAAGGGGAGCCCGCTGCTTAAGGAATTTGCCCTGTTGCTCGGGGAAAAACGCGTGAGGGAAGCGGTTCCTTTTCTTGAGAAACTGGCAGCTGAATCAAAGGAAGCCTCTGCCCATGCGTCGTGGGCATTGTCGCGGATAAGGGAGAAAAAGGGGCCTGAATTTGACGTGAAAGAACGTTTCATAAAATCCGGCGGTTTTTTTGAGCGCGACAGGGGAAATCCCGTTCTCCCCGTTGTTGAGGGAACATACAAATCATGGCACACAGCGAATCCTGACATACTTTTAAAAGACGGAATGATGTATTACTATTACAGGGCGGGCGACGGCCGCGACAGGATAGCGCTCGCGACAGTGCCGCTTGAGCGGTTTGACGGCAAAACCTTTTACGATTATGAATTCAACCCGATTATTGACATTGGGAGGGATTCTTTTGATGACATGGCTGTCCTTGACCCTGCGGCAGTGGTTTTTAACAATAAGGTGTTCCTGTATTACAGCGGGCTTGGAAAGGGGGAGGATTCTGTCGGGTTGGCTGTCTCCAAAAACTATTACAATTTTTCCAAGTACAAAAAAAATCCCGTAATAACAGGCAGGGCGCCTGAAGTTGTGCTCAAAGACGGGATAATTTACATGTATTATGTGCTTCCAAACCCGCGCGGAGGATATACGGTTCATCTCGCGACATCTGATGACGGTTACAGGTTCGAGAAGTTCAGAAGGCCGGTATTTGAGCCGGCGAGCGACATAAGGGCATGGGACGGTAAAACAGTGACAGTTCCCAGGATTGTTGAGAAAGAGGGCATGTATTATATGCTTTACGCGGGTGATAACAGATACATGGATTACCCGCCCTTTTTCGGCCTGGCTTTCTCACATGACCTTGTGAACTGGCACAGGTCCGGCCAAAACCCTCTTTTTTCACGCGGTGAAGAGGGCGCGTTTGACGAAGGCGCGATATGGTACGGCCAGCTCTTTGAGCATGGGAGGAAGTGGTACCTGTGGTACGAGGGATGGGGCGGTGGGGAGAGCAGGGAAAAGGAGTACGGCCCGGGCGGCCGCTCGCAGATAGGGCTCGCAATAAGCGGGGTTGATTTAAGGGATATGCTGTAGGTGAGGGGCCTATTTTCTGCCCGGTTTCCGTGTTTTGTATAAGAGAGTTTTGAATCTTTCAAATTTTTCCCCGGCGCCCTCTTTTTGTGACCAGTTCTCTATATTTTTCATATCAACCCGCTGCGCCTGTGCGACCAGCAGGGCCTGTTTCAGGGATTCGGGGTCGTTCCAATGATAGTAGGCGGCAAGCCGGTCCTTGACACAGTCGGTGGATGTCAGTAAAACGAGTGTCTGTATTTTGTTGAATTTTCTTATCGGGAACTCGTGGCCTATTGATACGGGAGGCGGAGGGAATTCGACAAACAGCCTGCAGCCCGGGCGTTTGTAATACCTTCCGGTGCGTTTGAAGCCGATTGTTTTCATTACCGGGTCCAGTTCTTTCAGAGGCATATCAGACACAAAATCAAGATCCAGAGAGAAGTATTTATTGCGGGAGTAAATAGAGACACAAGCTCCTCCTACCAAAACCGCGCTGATGTCATTTTTCAGAAGTTCTTTGCTGACAATCAGCGCCAGTTTTTTTATGCTGATTTTATCCCAGTTTATTCTCATGGCTTGCCTTTGCGCCTGGGCCTTGTCCGCTGCCTGTAAAAACGCTCCAACTCGGCTTCAGGAAGGGCGTCCAGCGCTTTTTGCAGGATTGCCTTCAGTTCGGGGAGAAAAGGGTACCGGGGGTTAAAACCGTAAAGGCGGATCTTTCCCTTTTTCTGTCCGGATATAATCCCGCCGTTTTCCAGCCGTTTCAGCTGCTGCGCTATCCCGTTTACAGGGATGCCAAATGCGGAGCTGATGCCCCGTATATAACCGTTCTCATAGATTAAGAGGTAAAAGAGTATTTTTTCTATTACCCTGTTGCCTAACAGCGGCTCAAGCATGGCGCGCCTCCGTGTTTATGGCGTGTATATAATTTATGTACATATGTACATCATTTATGTACATTATACACGGCGAACAGCGGGATGTCAACAGATATTCCGTAAAAACAACAAATTATTTGTGATTCGTATTAAAAACCTCATGTTGAAGCCCTCGGTATTTGAAAGGTTTTAAATGTAGGCGCGGACTTTAGTCCGCGGGGGTTAAAACACGCGAACTGAAGAGACTGTCTCAAAACCTGTAATCGTTCTTTGAAAAGGTGGTATAATAAGATAACAAATTAGTAAAGGAGGAATATTATGCCGTCAATAAAAGCTAAAAGAAATCAAATGTATCTTCTTCCGCCTGTTCTGGACGACTGGATTTTGAGTAATCATCCGGCAAGATTTATTGTTTGTTTTGTGGAAAGCCTCGATTTAAAACAAATGGGGTTCAAACAGGCCCCGGAAGAAGGCAGACCGCCGTATGACAACGATATGCTGTTGTCAATCTGGCTATATGGGTTAATGAAAAATGTTAGAAGCACCAGGAAACTGGAAAACAGCCTTTATGATTCAATCGCAATGAAATGGATAACCGGGGATGAACGCCCGGATCATAATACATTATGGCGTTTTTTTAATGACAATAGAGACAAAATAAAAGAAGTATTTAAGGGCACGGTAAATATGGCTATAGATTATAAAATGGTGGGATTTGAACTTCAGGCCATAGACGGAACCAGAATAATGGCGGATGTAAACAACGACAAAACAATAACAGAAAAAGGACAGAAAAAGAGGCTTGTAAAGATAGAAAAAGAGATAGAAGCAATAATGAGTGAAATAGAAAAAAGCGGGAAAGAAGCGGAGGAAAACGGAGATAGTAAAAATGATTATGGAATACCGAAAGAGCTTCTGGATAAAGAAGAAATGCGGAAAGCAATAAAAGCAAGTCTGGAGATGCTGAAAAAAGAAGGGCAAAAAGAAAAGAATCCGACAGACAAGGAAGCGCGGTTTATGAAAGTGCGCGGAGCAGGGATAAAACAGGGATATAACGCGCAGGCAGTTGTTGATAGCAAGAACCAGATAATAACGGGAGCGGAATTAAACAACATATCGTCAGACAGCAAGGAATTGACTAAAATGATAAAGGAAGCCGAAAAAAACACAGAAACGGAAGCAAAGGAAACGCTTGTGGATAAAGGATATTATTCGGCGGAGGAAATCGCAAAAGCCGCGGAGCTTAAAAAGAATGTAATAATAAGTTTTGCCAATAAAAGTAAAAAAGGCAAATTTGCAAAAAGTAATTTTAAATACAATAAATCCAAAGACGAGTACATCTGTCCCGAAGGAAAAAGATTAACATATGGAGGCGCAATAATAAGGAAAGACAGAGGAAACAAAAAAGAATACACCTATATATGCAGAGATTATTGTGACTGCAAGAATCATAAAGAATGCACCAAAAGTAAAAGGGGGCGTGTAATCAAGACGATAAATGAAGAACAGTTGATAAACGAAATGAAAGAACGAGCTGCAGCAGAAAACTGGAAAGAAAAATTAAAAGCGCGGGGAAAAATAGTTGAGCCAATTTTTGCGCATGTAAAAGAACGGCTCGGCCTAAGACGATTTAGTGTACGCGGGATGTATAAAGCAAAAGTCCAGTGGTTTATCACCTGCGCCGTGTATAATTTGAAGAAAATATACGGATACCAGTTAAATTACAAGGCAAGATTAAGGCTGCCGGAAACATGAAGCCGAGAAAAAGAAAAGAATTAAAGAAAAAGCTGAAGAAAAGAAGAAGAAGGCTGGAAGAATAAGAGGAAATAGCTTAAAAAAACGACATAGGCGGATTAAAGTGTTACTTTAAAATAGTTTTGAGACAGTCTCTGAAGTTCGCGGCTACAAGAAACGGAAAAAAACAAGCGCGAACACGCTTTGGCCGGCGCGGGTTTTACCCTGAATTACAAAATATAAAATGAGCGCCGTTCCGAAAAGTGTTGCCTAAAAATCCTTAAAATGTATAATACTCCTGCCTTAAAGACTATAATAAATTCTGGAGGAGAATGTGAAGAAGCCGCTGTTTGCCACGGCAATAAGCTGTATGGACGGAAGGATACAGGAGCCGATAATCAGGTTTTTGAAGAAAAAATACGGTGTTAAATATGTTGACATAATAACAGAGCCCGGCCCCATCAGGTATCTTGACGGCGAGGTGAACTGCGCAATTATGGGGACAATGAAAAAGAGGCTGAGGATCTCCGTAAAAGTGCACGGCTCGGAAGTCATTGCTGTCTCGGGCCATCATGACTGCGCGGGAAACCCTGTGCCCAAAGAAAAACAGCTGAAACAGCTCAACTGCGCCGTAAAAACCCTGAGGAAGTGGGGTTATAACTGCGCAATACTGAAGTTGTGGGTGGATGAGAAGTGGAAAGTGAGAGTGGTTAGGTAAGGCGGTAAGGCAGTGTGAATTTGTAATTGTAAATTTGAAAGTTAAGGAAAGAAGTGTGTTGTAAACAAACTCCGTTGTTGCGAATGCATGGGTCTTCCGGGGTTAACTTAAAAATTCAAAATTTGAAATTTAAAATGTTTCTTCATCACCATCCCAGCACTTTCCTCTCCTTGTAAAAACACCCTGATTTGAGATCTTCTGCCGGGGCTGTGGCCAGCCATATCGGGGTGTCTATTCCCTCGCTGATTTCGAGCATCGCGTTCGGGCCGCCCATGTCTGTCTTTACCCAGCCCGGGTCAACGGAGAAAACCTTTACATTTGTCTCTTTCAGCTCTTCCGCGAGGAACCAGGTGAGCTGGTTTACTCCTGTCTTTGATATGGAATATGAGGGGAACGGGCCCATTCTCGGCACAGAGAGCTGCGCGAGGCCGGATGAGAAGTTGATTATTCTCGCGTCAGGGGAGTTTTTAAGAAGAGGGATGAATTTTGAGCACATATAAAGCGCGCCCCTGAGGTTAATGTTCATTATCTTCTCAAACAGCTTAAGGTCAATGTTTTCAATGGTTGTGCCCATGGGCTCGGAATTGACGCCGGCATTGTTGATGAGGATATCAAGGGATTTTAAGGATCCGGACATATCAGCGCTCAACGCCTCTATGTCAGCGGGGTTTTCCACGTCAGCCTGTTTTGCCGCGGCGTCAAGCCCGCGTGAGGCAAGCAGGGAAACGGCCTTTTCCGCGTCCTCTTTTTTCCTGCAGGCCATAAAAACCCTTGCGCCCATTGAGGCCAGTTTTTCCGACATGGCAAACCCAAGCCCGCGGTTCGCTCCTGTTATTAATGCTGTTTTGCCTTTTAGTTCCATCTTTTCCTCCTGTTTATTTTAGAGCATTATAAGGGAAAAGGAGGGGAGGCGCAACTGAAAACTTAAAGCTTAAAGTTAAGTCATGCTTTACGTTCTTATACAGGAATAAGAACAGGAATCAGGCCGTGATGAACTGTTTTTCGTAGGGGCGATTCATGAATCGCCCAAAGCGGGTTGTCTTTCGGTGTTTGTACTAACTTGCAAATTGAAAATTCCAAATTGTAAATTGTCCTCACTTGAGGTGGGCCGGGGCAGGCAGCGGAGAAATTTCGCCGATTTACATCGGCGGTGAGCATGTTCATTTGTTGACTC
>DSBP01000349.1 GCA_011049465.1 bacterium
CTGCCTGCCGCTGCGTCGTTTAAAAAACGCTCCCTTGTCCTGCTCGGCGCCTCGGCTTTTCTGATTGTATCGGCGCAGTTCGTGTTAAACAACAGTATTAACAACCACTCCAGGAAGTTCCTTGGTTATGACCATATAGCCAATATTTACCGCTCGCTTAACCCGGGAGACATCCTGTTTGCCTCCGAAGACGCGGAAGTATTCGGCTTCATGTACTTTATCCGGGCCCGCGGCCTCTTCTCATCCCTGACCGTATATGATAAAAACGGCACCTATCTTGACACCTCAATTTACTCGGAAGCAAGAAAAGCGGATGTATCCATACGCTTTAGCGGCTCTGTCAGCGCTCATATGGCAGCAGCAGCCCGGCAAAGGGCTTCGGCTCTTTTGCAGGAAAAAATAGAACTCGATATCATTAACTCCGGCAGAGGCAGGGTTTTCTACTCTTCCTTTCCCGAGTTTCGCAATAAAGATTACCGCGCTTTGCCTTACGGCCCCTTGTTTCACGCAGCCTCTAAAAACCTTCCTTCAGGCGCCTCAAGCGCGCCTTTAATGCGGCTTGTAACTCTGCGTGACTTGTCCAACAACCGCTACCTCGACCTTTATTACAGGGACGTCGCTTCACGTTATTACATACAGTCCGCCAAAATTTCCGCTGTTGCCTTTGACCCTGTAAACGCGGCTTATTACATACATATGGCAGAACGCCTCGCCCACAATATACCTTCTGCCCTTAACCTTATAAGCGCTGTTTACTTTTATGATTTGAAGGATGTTCCCGCGGCAATATCCAGGATGGAAAGAATAATGGAACTTGACCCTTATAATTACAGCGTCCTTAACGCGCTGATAAACATGTCGCTTCAGCCGGGCAGCGCAAAGGCGCTGCAATGGCTCGGTTATTATTATAAAATCGCGCCTGACGCCGCGCTGAAAAACAGAATATTGCTTACGATTGAGAAAATCAGGGAAGAAACTCAAACACCCCCGGCTCCGTAACTCCGGTTTAACTCCTCAAAGACTTCCTTTATGTCATCAAGCTTCAGTGAAGCCCTGTCATCAATATAGGTCTCGCCCTTGTTGATAAGCGCCAGTTTTCCGCCGTTCTTCAGGGTATACACGGGCATATATGCGGCGGGCTGGACAAGCAGGGACGTGCCGACTACAAGTATCAAATCCGACCGGGACGCGTGATATACCGCCATCTTTAAATCTTCTTCGGGAAGCATCTCGCCGAAAAATACAACATCAGGCCTGATAAAACCGCCGCAGGCGCAGTAAGGCACTGTCTTTTCCCTGACCAGCGCGGCAAACTCCTCATAACCCGCGGGCCTGCCGCACGCCACACAGTAATTTTTGTATATGCTGCCGTGCAGTTCGTATATGTGTTTTGACCCCGCAAGATGATGGAGCCCGTCAATATTCTGCGTAATAACTGCCTTAACCTTTCCCGCGTCCTCAAGATTTTTTATCACATGATGCGCGACGCACGGCGTGTAATCCTTTATCAGTATCTCTTTTAAGAAGCCGAAAAAAATCTCCGGGGACCTCCTCAGGACATCGGAATTAAAGACCTTTTCCTGCGGATATTTTTCCCAGACAGGGTTTTGTATGTCCCCCCTGAAATCCGGCAGCCCGCAAAGCGTGCTTATTCCCGCGCCCGTAAGCACTGTTATGTATTCGGCCCTGTTTATCTCCCTTATCAAATCCGGAACACTGCCCCGCATAAAAACCTCCTTTAAACAATGCTATCTGGACGTTGTGGGCACGGGCGTAGGCTTCTTTTCCTCTCCCCATCCTCCGAACGACCACCTGTTTTCAATGCCCATAAACCCCTCAAACTGATTTGAATAAAAATTCGGATCCCTGAAGATTCCCTCAAAAACAAACTTGGTTGTCTGGCCAAGGGAATACTGCAGGCCTAAAGTGTGCTCAAGGTTCAAGCTCATCGCGGGGTCATAAATCCCCACACCTTCAAGAAGCCGCACATTGTAGTCAAAATAAAGATCCTCTGTCAGATACTTGCCGAGCCCAAGCTCAAGCCTTGTCTTTGCTGACGGCGTCACGCCGGACTCGGGGGTGACCTGCTCTCTCGGCACAATATCAGTCACCTTTACGGCAAGCACATCAAGCGGAGTAAACCTTTTGATCTCCTCTGTCCTTCCTTTTATCCAGGAATTGGCGAGGGCATCAGCCATTTTGTACGCGTCTCCCGCGTCAACACTCTTATCCGTATCCTTGCCGAATGTAAGCACATATAAGAGCCTGTTGCGGTCATACGACGGTTCCGATGACAGGTCAATATTAAGGGCGCCTACCCTGCCCCATGCCCGCATGTATATATCAATATCCCTCGGCCTCCCGCCGTCTTCAGCCATCTCTATCCTTCTGATTTTGCTCACAGCGCTGACATCAAGGACAGGCACCTCCTGCCCGTCAAACACAACACGCGACTCCTTCATGTCATCAACCCTGAACTCCGTATTCATGTATTTATAGACTCCCCTCGCAATAAAAACAGTGCCGTTTATCCGCATGTCGTTGCCCCTGCCCGTAATGTTTACGGGCCCGGATCCCGGCCTCAAGAAGACTTCCGCGTAATTATTGAAATAATCATTGTAGTAGTATACATTCTCGCCGATATCAATCCTTACGTTCCAGTTTATTTTTTTTGCGTAGTTATCCTCTATCTCTGTTATTTCCCCCGCCCTTGTCTTCATCCTGACGGGAAACCTGACTTTCATATTGGACGCCTTCATGGAACCGCTGATATTCGGCGAATCCAGCAGCCCTGTTATATCAAGGTCAAGTTCCGCGTCCCCCTCAAGCATCTCCATAAACGGGGTGTCCGAGAACCTGACCACATCCCCGATGTTTGTCACCTTCCAGTTGACTTCATGCGGCTTCATCCACTTCATGACACCGCCCTTTTTTTCGTCAAGGTTCGCGACCTTAAGCGTTCCCTTCCTCGTATCCCCGCGCAAAGTATAAATGTCAATTATATTGTCTTTGATTAGTATGTTGCCGTATACATTTTCAAGGTTCCCGAACAGGTATTTAATTCGGGCCGCCCCCCCTGTTATCTCGATTTTTCCGTCAACTGACGGGAATTCCTTTGTCCCGGTTATAACAATGTCAGCTTCAGCAGGGCCTCCGGCATCATCTATCCAGTCAAGGAATTTTATTATCGACAAATCCCCGTCTTTCATTGAGGCGCGCACCTCCATCGGCACTCCCTTTAACCTCTCATCCGCTTCCGCAGTCATTGGTACGGGTATTTTTCCCCGGGCCAACACGGTATATTTCCCTTCCTTTGTAAGTTTAAGCGGCGTTACGGGCGCAAGGTCAATCCAGTCATCCTTGATTATAAGCAGCCCTCCAAAAAGATCATACTCTATGCCGTCAATCGTCCCGTTCCTGACATTTACATTTATCGTGTATACCAGCCCCTTTTCCTGGTTTCCGGATATTTTCACGGTCCCGCCGAGTTCCCCGCCCCAACTGTTATCCCAGTCCAGCAGGCGGCTTATCATCTGCGGATTTGCCCTGTCAGCATCAAACGACAGATCCGACTCGCCTGTCTTTTTCCTCAACACTCCCTTTGCGCCCAGGCTCCTGATGCCGTTTTCATCGGCCACTGACAGGCGTTCAAATACAATTCTTTCCTTTTCGTTGATTATTAAGGCGTCAACAACAGACCTGCCTTTGCTTGTCTTTAGTTCTATGTTATCCCCGTTTACATCAACCTTTAGCACAAAAGGGCTGAATAAGTGTTTTCTGAATCCAAAGTTTTCCGAAGAAATTGACCCGTCTACCCTCAATCTGTTTCCCGTCTCAATTCTCCCGAAAAAATCCACGCCTCCGTTAAACCTGTTCCCCTCCCATTCAAAATCCCTCATGTTCGTTTTTATCGCGGCGTAATATGACCCCTCCTGCCTCTTTTCAATAAAACTTCCGGTTATAGCCAGCCTTGACCCTCTGTAATCAGAAGACATCCTGCTTATATCAAGCCTTTTATTTTTCAGAACATAATCCGCAGAAAGGCTGTCATACTGTATTCCCATCACGCTCCCGGAAGTCATCATCAGATTTCCTTCCGACTCCGGATTGTCAGCCCTTCCTTTAAGCGTGCCCGACGCGTTTATGGTCCCTTTGTCCCTGAATTCCCCGTCAAATACCCGTCCCATGTTTTCCAGATCGGCATTTATGAGGCTGTATTCAATATTCATTCTGTCAGGAATTGCCAACAGCCCTTTTTTCCCGAAGCTCAGATTTCCCTTTGCTGCCACCGAACCCTTTGCCTGCGATACCACTGCTGTTACTCTGGCGTTTTCCGCCGGGCCGGATACCTCAAATCTGCCCTTTAACAAAGCTTCCCGCTCCAGCCGCCGGTCCTGTTTCATAACAAGCGTATACAGAGGATACAAATCCGCGTCATTGAGGTCGGCTATTATGTTGATCCGGCCGCCCCGGCCCGCTCCAACCGACCCCTTTGCCGAATAAGACTGCCCCCACTTAAAATCAAAAGATTTAACCTCGTTCCCGGTGATTCTCGCCGAAAAATAACCCCCGGGCTCTTTCTGCCCGTTTATCTCGGCCGCGCTCATCGATGCTTTTATATCGGCATACGGCTCCTCCGCGGAGAAAATAAGCTGCGCGCCCGTTTCAAACACCCCGTCCACAACAGCCTTCTTATTAAACTCATATTTTCGAAATTCCCCTTTTATATCAGCTGTTACATCCTGCTCGTTTCTCACGGTCAGGCTGCCGCCGGCCTTTAAAAACCCCCTCTCCTGCGTTATTCCAAAATCCGACAATATAAAATCATTCCTCTCCCCGCGGAACTCCAGCTTAAACCCCTTGTAGAGCCCCTTTGAGTAAGCCCCCCTGACTGCCGCGCTTCCGCCGTACCCGTCAGCCTCTTTTTTTATATCAGCGGTCCCGTTCAGGACCGCGTTCTCAAAAAACTCAAAACCTGTCAATTCTTTCATGACGTAACCGCCAAAATCCCTTATGTCAACGGCCATCCCAAAAATTTTGTTTTCAACAGAGAACTCGCCCCGGCCCACAACGTTATTGTTAAAATCAAACCCGCTGACCTCCAGATTTCCATGGCCGTATGATAATGCCCCTTTAAGATAGTGTTTTTTTCCCCTTATTATTATATTTTGAGTGTCCACCAGCGCCTTGATTACGGGCTTATCAGCGCTTCCTTTTGCCTCAAAACTGCCGCTGACGCTTCCCTTTATATCCTTTTCCGAGATAAAAACGGTTCCGGCCTTTTCTATATCAAGCATATTTACCAGCGCTTCAAGCGATATTGCCCTGTCCCTGCTTCCAAACGCGCCTTTCAAGGATACAATATTCCGCACTCCGTCATTAATAACCGCGTTCTTCAGCGACAGCACGCCGTTCTTCAGCTGCGCGCCCGCGTTTAAATCCAGCCTCTCATATCCGTTAAAACCGAAATTTCCCGATGCCGTTATATCCTCCCCGTCGGCCCTTAAATCAGCGTTTAATTTTGTTACCTTGTTATCCGAAAAATTTATCCTGTCAGACTTAACAGAGACGCCTATACCGGGTTTTTCAACCGTCCCCGACGCCCTGAAAACAAACGATGCCCTGCCCGCATCCCCTCCGTTTATCATCCCTTCGAGCGAAACGCCCGGGGCTTCAATTCTGCCCCTGAGTTCTTTTCTTCCTTTTGCTTCCTTTACGGAAAACCCGCCTTTCAGCCCTCCGCCGCCAAGCCGCCCTTTTATATCGCGCACTTCAAACTCATTATTGCCGTAAATGACAGCAGCTTCGATGTTTTCAGCGCTTATTCCGTATAACTTCCCCTCTTCCCACTTAAACGCGCCTGTTAAAATAGGCTTGCTGTAATCTCCCGAAACCGCCGCGCTTATGCCCGCCTTCCCTTCCAGCGCGCTGCCCGCGGCCTCTCTCAGCCCGGCTCCTTTCAGTTCCGCGGACAGGGACAGCTTGCCGCTTCGAAACGCGTCTTTTACCGAACCTTTTATGAGGCCGTCACCTCCGAACATTTTAAACGCTATGCCGTTAACCGTTATGTTTCCGTCATTGAGGAGTATATCGCTTCTCACTTCTTTTAGCTGCGCGCCGCCCGTAAAAGTTACCCCTCCGTTTTTCACAAAGAGCGAACCGCCTGTTTTCATCTTTTCCGCGGAAAACTCCTTTCCTCTGGCGCTGAGCATAAGGTCAAAGGTTCCGGTAGCGGACGAGGCTGTAACCGCGCCGTCCGCATAATCCATCCACTCGCTTATCTTCTCATCCTTCAGTTCAAGCACCCCGCTGAACACGCCTGTTCCCGCCTCGTATCCGCCCTCAAACCTCAGGTTCCTCCTGTCACTCCCCTTTGTGCGCGCCTGAATACTTGCGCCTATCCTGTCCCTTCGCGCCACATAAACCACGTTTCCCCTCACAGACTGAACATCCGTAACAAAACCCCTGTCAATATCCTGAAATATCACCCGCCCGTTCTCAATCATTATCCTGTTAACAGGAAGAGCCAGCCCGCTTTCCGCGCCTGCTTCCGCTTCCCCGCCGCCGTTCTTAAAACTCTCAATAAAATCCGACGCATTAAACCTGCCGCCCTCTTTCTTGACAAGCACTGTCGGCGAATCAACTATTATATGAGATAGGGTTTTATCCACATCCTTTTTGTAAATAACAAGATCTATGAGATTAAACCTGAAAATAAGGGCCCCTATGGTCATGAAGTCCCCCGCATCTTCACTTCTTACCTTGACCGGGACTTTTATATCCCTCACCACAACATTATTGATTAACCCCAGCTCA
>DSBP01000060.1 GCA_011049465.1 bacterium
TAAAAAGTGATGAAATATCGCTTTACAAACAGGTTCCCTTGTGTTAGTTTATACCCGTTGTTAAAGCTGGGGGCATTGTCTGGCCGACGCGCCTCCGGCAAAGAATTCCGGATGTATGGTCCAAACCACACATGGCCGCTTGCCGGAATACATCACAAAATTTGAAAGGAGTATTAAATGGCTTTGTTAAGCGACAGAAAGAAAGAGTTAATCGGGGAGTTTAAGGTTCATGAGAAGGATACCGGCTCGCCTGACGTGCAGGTGGCGCTGCTTACGGAAAAGATAACATATCTTACCGAACACCTGAAGAAACATGTAAAGGACGTCCATTCACGGCGCGGGCTCCTGCAGATGGTAAACAAAAGAAGGCGGCTTCTTGATTATCTCAAGAAGAATGAATATGACAGGTATAAAACCCTGATCGAGAGATTAAAAATCAGAAAGTAGGTAGATAAATGGCAGGATATATCAAAGAAACACTCGAAATTGCGGGCAAGACAATAACTTTTGAAACGGGCAGGCTGGCAAAGCAGGCTGACGGCGCCGTCCTTGTGGGCTGCGGCGACACGCTTGTGCTGTGTACTGTTGTGGCTTCAAAGCAGGCAAGGGAAGGGCAGAGTTTTTTCCCTCTTACTGTTGAGTATCGCGAAAAGTTTTACGCTGCGGGAAAGATTCCGGGCGGTTTTTTCAAGAGGGAAGGAAGGCTGCGTGAATCGGAAATACTCACATGCAGGCTCATAGACAGGCCCATAAGGCCGCTTTTTCCCGAAGGATACCTTAATGAAGTTCAGGTAATCCTGACGGTAATATCCCACGACAGGGAAAACGCCCCCGACATTCTCGCTCTTCTCGGAACGTCAGCGGCGCTTGAGATATCAGACGTACCCTTCAGCGGGCCGGTAGGCGGAGTAAGAATAGGAAGGGTTGAGGGAAGTTTTGTTGTTAACCCGCTTGTACCGGAAAAGGAGTTTTCCGATATGGACATTGTGGTCGCGGGAACAGAAGACGCTGTCACGATGATTGAGGGAGAGGCAAAAGAGATAACAGAGGAAGACGCGGCCGCCGCGATTGAGTTCGCGCACGGCGAAATCAAGAAGATTGCCGCGTTTCTGAAAAAATTCAGGGAAAAGGCGGGCAGGCCGAAGAGGGAAGTTGTCCTTAAAACCATTGACCCTGAAATAAAGAAAAAGACAGAGGCGCTCGCGAAGGGAAAGATTGAGGACGCGTTTAAAATAAGCGACAAGATAAAGAGGCAGGACGCGATAGCTGACGCGAAAAAAGAGGCGTCAGAGGCAATTGAAAAAGAGCTTGGCGATGAGGCGTTTAAAAAGGCCTCTTCTGATGTCGGCTCGGTGCTTGAGGAGATTGAGTCGGGAATAATCAGAGACAGGATTGCCAATGAATCAGTAAGGCCGGACGGCAGGAAATTCGATGAGATACGGCCGATAGAATGCGAGATAACGGTGCTGCCCAGGACGCACGGGTCAGGGCTTTTTACAAGGGGGCAGACACAGGCTCTTGTGGTTGTGACCCTCGGATCCGATGACGACGCGCAGATACTTGACGAGGTTGAGGGGGAATTCTCAAAGACATACATGCTGCAGTATAACTTTCCGCCGTTTTCAACAGGAGAGGCAAAGCCTTTGAGGGGAGTCGGGCGCAGGGAAGTGGGCCACGGAAACCTGGCTGAGCGCTCGCTTCGCCCGGTAATGCCGTCAAGGGAGGATTTTCCGTATACGGTTCAGGTTGTATCCGACATTCTCGAGTCAAACGGAAGCTCGTCAATGGCAAGCGTGTGCGGCGCGACTCTCGCTCTTATGGACGCGGGCGTGCCGATAACAAAGCCTGTCGCGGGAATAGCCATGGGGCTCATCAAAGAGGGGGACAAGTTCATTATCCTTACCGATATTCAGGGAGCGGAGGACCATTTCGGCGATATGGATTTCAAGGTAGCCGGGACAAAAGACGGAATCACCGCCATTCAGATGGATATCAAGATAAGCGGCGTCACAAGGGAGATTATGGCAAAGGCCCTCTCTGAAGCGAAAAAGGCAAGGCTTTTTATCCTTGAGGAAAAAATTGTCAAATGCATAGCCGAGCCAAAGAAGGAGATGTCGCCTTTCGCGCCTAAAGTGTCGGTTGTCACAATAAGCAAGGAAAGAATCAAGGACCTGATAGGGCCGGGAGGAAAGAACATTAAGAGAATCGTGGAAGAGACCGGGGCCAAGATTGACATTGAGCAGGACGGCTCAGTCAGGATATTCGCCAATGATGATTCCATATCCCAGATGGCGATAAGAATGATTAAAGAGGTGACCGCGGAGGCTGAAGTCGGAGCCGTATATGAGGGCGAGGTGGTAAAGCTCATGCCTTTCGGCGCGTTTGTGAACATCATGCCCGGGACAGACGGGCTCGTGCATATTTCCGCCATAAGAAAAGAGAGGGTGGAAAAGGTCGAGGATGTTTTAAAAGAGGGGCAGAGGGTAAAGGTGCTTGTAAAGGAAGTTGACAGAAAAACAGGGAAGATTTCCCTTACGATGAAAGACGTGGAGCAGCCGGAGAATTAATGAAGGGGCTCCATCTTAATAACAAAAACCCGGAAGGCTTAACCGCCTCCGGGTTTTTGTATTTCCCGGGGGAGATAATAAAAGGGGAGGGCGCGGTAAACTGCATGGAAAGGGTAGCGGGGGAGGGGAAAGCCCTTTTTTTCGCGGGGAAATATACGGCCAAGGCATTCGGCAGAACCATTAAAAAAGGGATACGCGCCGATGATTTTATCTTTTCCGGAGAGGCGTGCCCGTCCCAGGTCTATAAGGCAGTAAGGTTGATAAAAGAAAAGAGCATAAAAACACTCATTGCCGCAGGCGGCGGAAAAGCCATGGATACGGCCAAGTATATAAGGAAAAACTCACCCGGCCTGCGGCTTGTGCTTGTCCCGACCTCAGCGGCTACCTGCGCGGCAATAACGCCGGTAAGCGTTATGTATGACGAAGACGGCTCTTATATGTCAACCCGGGACAGCGCTCCACCTGACGCGGTAATAATGGATTACGGCCTGTTTCAAACCCTGCCCGCTGCCTTTTTCGCGGCCGGAGCTGCTGATGCCATCGCCAAATACTACGAGGCTCTGTGCTGCGCAAAGGCGGCAAAACCCGATGTGTCCGGAGAGGCTGTTATTTCCATGCTTAAAGCGGTAAAAAAGAGCCTGAACGGGATTATCAGAAAAAACCGGGCAAGGCAGGGCAGTGATGACAGGGCCGCGCTGTGTGACATTAACATAATGCTTTCAGGGCTGGCTTCCTGCGCGGGCAGGTACACGCCCGCGGCGTCAATCGCGCACGGGCTCGCGCACGCTCTGACAGGTTTTAAGGCCGCGCGCGGTTTTCTGCACGGCGAGCATATTGCGCCTTCTTTGATTATACAGGAGGCGGCAGCCGGGAACGCGAAAAACCTTGATGAGATAACAGGGCTGTTTGAGATTCTTGAAATGCCTCTTACACTTAAGGAACTCGGGATAAAAAGGGGTGAAATGGGGGAATTGCTGAAGAGGTTTGAAAAACTTGAGGCTGCGGAGAAGTTTTATGTTCCCGTAAAAAGGGAATTGCTGTATAATGTAATTGATAAAAGCTTGTGAGGTGACGCGTTGGCTGGAAAAAAAAAGAGAAAGAAAGAGGATAAGGCCGGGCCGAAACCGATAGAGGCGCCGGAATTTTTTAAAGAAATAGAAGACCGGGAAAAACTTCTTAATGTGCCGAAAACGCTGTTAAAAAAAGAGGAGTGGGGGCTGCTTACAATATTAAACCTGCTTCTTGCCGGGATTTTTCCCGCGTACTTCGTAAACATACTGCTCGTCTCCTTTTTTACCGAGGTGGGGCACCTTTGGACAACACACCTGACCGAGAAAGAGCGCAAAAGGCTGACGGAATTTGAAAAGGAATTCAGGGTGGGTTATGAAATGGAGCAGGCGGGAAACCGCAGGGGCGCGGTCAAGGTTTATGAGTCTCTTATCCCGAAATACGCGGATAACCCTAAAATATCAAAGATAGCGCGTGAAAGGGCTGATTCGCTTAAAGGCTCGGGTTCCGGCGGGAAAAAATAATGCATTGTGAAAATTGCGGCAAGCCGACAGGCCCGAAGGCCGGGTTTTGCAGGCACTGCGGCACAAAGGTAAAGACACCGGGAGATGCTGCCGCTGAGATAATAAAGGATTTTAGGGCAGGGCGTTATGATTCGGCTGCGCTGAAGTTAAAAAATATTGAGGAGGGTTTTGAGGACAAGGAATTTATAAGGCGCGCGGCCGGGGATATAGAATTCATAAAAGGAAGGCATGCGGAGGCCCTGCGCAATTACTCCGTCATCCCAAAAGCCAAAAGAAAGTGGGACACTCTTTTTAATATGGCGCTGATAAAGCTTAACTCCAACAACCCTGAAGGCGCCGCGTCGCTTCTAGAAGAAATCAAACAGGCTGACATTGTCCCGCAGGAGAGCCTTATTTATCACACCAGGTATAAAGGGGCCGGCAGGGCATACGCGGATATATGCCTTTACCTCGGCGTTCTTTATAAAAACGGGGGAAGGGACAAGGAGGCTGTGCGGGCCTTCAAGCGGGCGCTCTCTGCTGACCCCAAAAATGAGCTTGCTAACGCGAATTTGGGCGATATATATTTTAAGAACAGTGATTATGACGGCGCCATATCCTGTTACAGGTCCGCGATTGAAACCGCGGATGACCCGATGAGAAAATCAAGGCTCTATAATGACATGGGGTTTGCCTGTTTAAGGAAAGGTTCTGTCAGGGAAGCTGTTGAATCGCTGAAAAAGGCAGTGATGCTCAACCCTGCAAATCAAAACGCGGTTCATAATCTTGGAGTGATTTATGTCAAAAAGGGAATGAAGGACGATGTGCGCGATGATTACAGGGAGCTTTTAAAGCACGAGAGCGGCATAGACATTGTTTTTAACCTGTCAAAATCAATTATGGACATATCAAAACAGGAATTCTCTTCTGAGAGCAGTGTTGACTTTATAGGAGACTCCCCTGTTATAAAAAAAGTAAAGGGAGTTATCTTAAAGGCCGCGGAAACGGACAGCACTGTCCTGATACAGGGGGAAAACGGAACCGGAAAGGAGCTTGCCGCGCGGGCCATACACAAGCTGAGCTCCAGGGCAGATAAGCCTTTTATAGTGGTCAACTGCGGCGCTTTGCCTGAGACGCTTCTTGAGTCAGAGCTCTTTGGTTATGAAAAAGGGGCATTTACCGGGGCAGTAAGGGAAAAACAGGGAAGGTTTGAGCTGGCGGACAAAGGCGTGGTTTTTCTTGATGAGATAAGCGATATAACCCCGGCCATGCAGGTCAAGCTGCTGCGTGTAGTGCAAAACAGGGAGTTTGAGCGCGTAGGCGGAACAGAGACAAAAAAAGTTGATATAAGGATTATTGCGGCTACGAATAAGGAGCTGAAAAAAATGGTTAGTGAGGGAAAGTTCAGGGAGGATCTGTTTTACAGGCTTTATGTGCTTCCTGTCCTTATGCCGCCGCTGAGGCAGAGGGGCCGCGATATACTGATGCTCGCGGAATATTTTTTAAAGGTCTTTTCCGAAAAATACGGCAAATCGTTTAAAACGTTCTCTAACCGCGCGAAGGAAATGCTGCTGGATTACCGCTGGCCGGGAAATGTCAGGGAGCTTGAGAATATAATCGAGCGGGTAGTTGGGCTTTATGATGACATAAGCGTGTCAGAGGAACACCTGCCCGATGAGCTGCGCAGAGATAGTGAGGAAGGAATGAGGGTTATGCACGGAGGAGTGCCCGAAAATGAAGAATTGTTTTTAACTGTCAGGAAAAACAGTTATTCGCATGAGGCGGCTGCAAGGGAATTGGGGCTGGGCAAGGATGTTTTGATTGAGAGGTTGCGGGAAATGGATATTGAAACGGTATTGAGATTATGCGGCAATTCAAAATCAAAGGCAGCGAAGGTTCTGGGTATTAATCGCTCGACTTTGTGGAGAAAAATGTCAAAACGAAGGGCCTGATTTTGGCGAAGCAGCCAGAATCATATGTTGCAAAAACGTTGCAAAGAGCTGCAGAAAATGTTGCATTATTATGTTGTCAAAAAAACCGTAATAAAAACCTCCTTATTTATAAGGCACAGAAAGCCTGGCATGGTTATTGCTGTATACTATGCAGAGGTGATTGACATGACGTACGAATGCGTGGTAAAAAAAGGGCACACAGGAGCAGGCAGTTACAGCGAGGCAAAGTTATTTATTAAAGCCTCGAATATAATTGATGCCATGAATATAGCAAGGAACAGGGGAGGAGTAAAAAAAGGCCGCGCATATATGGGAGGTCAGAGCGTAATTTCGATAAAAACAGTAGCCAATTAATATAAGGCTTTTATATAAGAGCGGCGAATCAACGCCGCTTTTATCATTTCTAAAGTAGAGACGGGGTTTATTCCCGGATAAGTGTCTTGTCTTCCGGTGTTCGTATTAACTTGAAAATTGCAAATTCCAAATTGTAAATTGCCGTACTTGAGGTGGGACGGGGCAGGCAGCGGAGAAATTTCGCCGATTGCCATGGGCCTGATCATGTTAATCTCACGATAGACTGCTGTGCGCGGCCCGGCTTACGCACTATTGCGGTCGGGTCTGTTCTGCAGGCTTGTAGATTCGAGGCGGGGCGAGGAGTTGTTTATACCTTCTCTAGCAGGGTGCTGAAAAACTCTTATAAAAACAACTTTCATGGTGGTATAATAGTAAAAACTAACATGGAGGTAAATAAAGAATGCGCGGAAATGAAGAAAA
>DSBP01000176.1 GCA_011049465.1 bacterium
GCTTTTTAATGACATCCTGTTTAATTCCAAAAACCACATTATGTGTTTTAAGCGCCTCGGCCACTACATCTTCGGTAACCTGCTTTCCGTCTCCCTGAGGCGGAACAACGGTGAGCTGCGCGTACATTTCATCAGATGTTATATTAACAAAAACCTGCCCGTCCTTAATATCTATGGTCTCTTTTACTATAAGAACCTGCTGTCCCGTCGACTCTTTGACAGCCCTTACTATCGCTTCCGAGTTGACATCTTTCAGGTTCAGCTTCGCAATTTCCTTTTGTACAACATCAAGCTCTGCTCTCTTTCCTTTTCCCTTAGGCGGAAATACAGTAAGATATGTGCCGTCATCTTCCGTATTCAGTGTAATATACCCGTCCATATCAACCATATTTCACCTCTCCTTTTCGAGTTTGCTCAACCTTCCTCTTAGTTTTAATATGACAGCCGTATGCAGCTGGCACACCCTTGATTCCGAAAGGCCCATTACTTTCCCTATTTCCTTAAGAGTCAGCCCATCCCAATAATACGTTTCAAGGACTATTCTTTCTTCCCTGTCAAGAGTTTCAATAACCGCCGCAAGAGCGTTTAAAACATCTTTACGTTCAGCCTCTGCTGCGGCTGAACCGCTGTCTCCTATGATATCCTCAATTCTAAACAGTTCCCCGTCCCTGTTAAACACTTCCGCGTTCAGGGACATTAGTGTAATCCCATTTAGCCTTTTTAATATACCATAAAACTCGTCTTTTGTCATCTTTAATTCTGCCGATATTTCATCATCAGAGGCTTTTCGGCCCAGCCTCGATTCAACGTTCAGGTATGCCTGCTCTATTCGTTTTGCCTCATCCCTCAGGTTTTTTGGCAGGAAATCCTCTTTTCTGAGCGCGTCAATTACCGCCCCCCTGATGCGTTTTGAGGCAAATGTCTCAAACTTTATCCTGCGGGAAAGATTAAACCTCTCAACCGCCTCCATCAGGCCGATAACCCCTTCTATGTAAAGGTCTGCACTGTCATTGGACCTTACTTCCTGCGGCAGGTGCTGGCTTATCCTGTCCGTAAGGTATTTAACCAGAGGCAGATAATTCTTAATGATTTTTTCCCTGTCCGCTTCATTTTTATCCTTTTTATACCTGGCCCATAACTCATCAATATTTTCCAAGAATCACCGTACCTGCCCTCTTTATTTTAAGTTAAATATGTCGTCTATATCCTCATCTTTTACGGTAATATCAATCCTTGTCCCTCGTTTTTTTTCACCCTTCTTTCCCTCTGTCCGCTTTTTTACGTTTTTCCGCGGCCCGCCCCCCCTGCTGAATTGTTCCGGATATTTTTTCATCATAAATCTTTCAATAATAAAAAACGCGGCAAAAAACACGATTACCCCGGTAACGGTTGCCATGAGCAGCATGTCAACAACTTCCTTTTTTATTCCAAGCAAACCGCCCGTAAAAAAACCCAGAACACCCGCCAAAATTGCCGCATCCGCAACAACACCGCGGCTTCTCATTTTTTCTTTGTCTTCACCTGCTCGCGCATAACATATCTGGCGAGCCGGTCCTTTTGGGGTTCGTCTATATCGGTGAACTTAACCCGTATTTCATGTTCTCCGCCGTCAAGCTGCTTTGAGCCAAGTACAACACCCGCCGTGTCAATCCCCTGTTTTTTTCCGTCCTCTATTTCAAAAGTAATGTCAAGCTTCACGCCTTCATCGATTTTTTTCGCGCTCATAAATGTCATGCCGTTCCCGCTGAGCGTGTCTGTATACGTAATATTCGGCGGCACAGCCGTGCTTGCAAACCTGTCAACTATTACCTTGTACATTACCTTTATCCTCTTTTTCAGCCTCACAAAATCCCGTCTTTCGTCCATATTCATCCTCCCTTAAAATTATTTTAAAAAACTGAACACCCTTCTGAAAACCCCGCCGACGCCGCCGGCGGGCTCTATCTCGAGCGCCGCTGTCTTTTCACGGTCATTCTTTATTCGCGTGCATATCTTTTCGGCTATTTCATTAACACACTGCGCCGCCCTTGTTGACGGATACAGCACGGAATAGGGTTTCTGCGCCATTACTCCCGCCAGCACATTTTTGTCCCTGTAAATATGCCCAAGCGATTCCACAAAAGTATTTAAGAATCTCCGGGACAAAAGTATGACCCTTGACGCTATTTCCCTGGCCTCTTCTTTTGACCCGACCATATTCACAATCAGCTTCATCGGGACAGCCTGCTTGCTTAACGAAACAACTTTTATCAGCCCGTAAGCGTCCATGAGCGCCGTAGGTTCGGGCGTTGTTATGACAATTGAGTAATCCGAAGCATACATAAAACTCAGCGTATTTCTGCTGATTCCCGCGCCTGTGTCAATAAGAAAGACATCAACCATATCCTCCAGTTCCGCTATCTGGTCGATAAACCTCTGTCTCTGCTGATTGCTCAGGTTAACAAGTTCTTTCACCCCGGATCCGCTTGCTATTATTTTAACCCCGTATTCGGTTTCGGTTATTATATCCTTGATATCCTTTTCCCCTTTTATTATATGGGAGAGGTTGTATTTCGGGTTTATGCCAAAAAGAATGTCTATATTCGCGAGCCCCAGGTCAGCGTCAAGTATCATTACCCTGTTTCCCATTTTGGAGAGTTTAATGGCAAGATTGACGGTAAAATTTGACTTGCCTACGCCTCCTTTTCCCGATGCCACGGCTATAATTTTTTTTGCCGAGCGCCTGTCAAATACCGGATATTCTTCGCGCCCGTCCGGGTCCTCGCCCGCAAGCCCTCCGCCTGCCGCGCCCTGCTCCTGTCTTTTTGTCTTTACAAGTTCCCTTAGTTTTTCTGCCTGATCCACGCCTCAAAGTCCCCTTTCAATACAAGCCTTGCTATTGCCTTAGGGTCAGCGTTTTCGATATCCTCAGGGACATTCTGCCCGAGACAAAGATACGATATCGGAATTCCGCCCGAACTGACCGAAAGATTAAGAAGCAGGCCGTAATTTTTTGTTTCATCAAGCTTTGTAAAAAGTATCCTGTGTATCGGGACAAGCCCGAAATTATTGATTATGCTCAATGCGTCAAAATACTTTGTGACAGCGCTCATTACAAGATGGGTTTCCATGGGCGAGTAGGTTTCCAGGAATTCCTTAAGTTCCACAAGGTGCTGTTTATTTCTGGGGCTCCTGCCGGCCGTGTCAAACAATATTATGTCCTTGTCCACATGCTTGTTTATCACCTTCTTGAAGTCGTCGGTTGTCATGACGATTTCCACCGGGATTCCCATTATCTCCCCGTATTTTTTAAGCTGAAGGTCCGCGGCTATCCTGTATGTATCCGCGCTCACCATTACCACGCTCTTATTTTCCACAAGCGCGTATTTTGCCGCCAGCTTGGCTATTGTCGTGGTTTTCCCGACCCCTGTGGGGCCTATAAAAGCGATTACTTTTGTTGTTCCCTTTGCTGTTTTTATGGGGCCCGACACCTGTATCATTTCGGAAATATAATCATAAAGGTAGCGCTCCACAAACTGCCTGTTATTTATCTGGACTTCTGTCAGCTGTGAGTTTATGTTCTGAAGTGTCCGGTAAACAAGATTATCCTCTACCCCATTATCTATAAGAGCCTTTTGAAGCTTTCCCATTCCGTTTTTCAGCGACACTCCTGAAGCGGCCGAAAAATCCTTCACCGGCCTGAACGCGGCATTCATTGATATTTTGCCTTCGTTCAGCTCCCTCTGCAGCGATTCATTCTTCAGGCTTATATCCTCAACCCTGCGGTACGAGTCAAATATGTCAAGATTCCCGGGATATGAGGCGGGTTCCACCCTGAGAGAATGGGATTTTAAGGCAGTCGCAGCCTGCCTTTCATGAGAAGAAGCGGGCCTTTCGACATTAATGTCAATCCCGGCGGTCACTTCGGTAATTTCCCTTCCAAACACACCGAAAATACCGCCTTTTTTATACTTTTTCGTGTGAAGTATTACCGCTTCAGGCCCGAAATCCTTTTTTACCTTTGACAGCGCGGCCTGAAGTGTCTCTGCCTCAAACTTTTTAATACGCATTCTATATCTTCACCACCCCTACGGATCTTACCTCAATCTTCGGCAGAATCTCATTGTAGGAAAGGACTGCAAGGTTTGGAAGAATTTTTTCCACAATTCTCCTGAAATAATTCCTTATAAGCGGGGAGCACAGCACAACCGGCTCAAAATCCTTTCCGGCGCTCTTCCTGTATTCCGTAATAATCGAATTATACATCTGCTGTATCAGCTGGGGCGGAAGCCCCCCCATCATCCTCTCTGTCTGCCTGATTGACTCCGCTATTTTCTGTTCAAGCTCCGGCTCTATTGTAATGGCGTGCATAATGCCGTTTTTCGCGTATTTATTCGTAAATGACCTTGCCATTGACTGTCTCACAAATTCGGTCAGCACATCGGTATCCTTTGTTGTTTTGGCGTAATCAGCAAGTGTCTCGAATATTGTGACCAGGTCCCTTATGGATACCTTTTCCCTTAAAAGATTCTGCAGCACCTTCTGCAGCTCGCCTATGGAAAGCTGTGCCGGAATAAGCTCGTCAACAACAGCGGCGTTTGTTTTCCTCACCATATCAACCAACTTGTGAACATCCTGCCTGGTAAGCAGGTCGTCAGAATTTGCCTTTATCACTTCCGACAGCTGTGTGGAGATAACCGACGGTACATCAACAACCGTATAACCCTTCAGCTCTGCGTTTCTTTTTTCCTCTTCCTTTATCCATTTTGCAGGCAGGTTAAACGCGGGGTCCCTCGTCTCGATTCCGGTAATATCCGCGGCGTCTGACCCGGGTTTCATTGCGAGATAATAGCCCGTCTCAACCCTTCCTTTTCCGACCTCGGCACCCTTGATTTTAATCACATATTCGTTTGAAGCAAGCTGCATATTGTCCCGTATCCTGATGGGCGGAATAACAAGGCCCATTTCAAGAGCGGTCTGTTTTCTGAGCATGGTAACCCTGTCCAACAGGTCTCCGCCCTGCCCCGGATCCACAAGCGGTATTAACGCAAACCCTATTTCCAGCTCCATCGTGTCAACCTGAATAAGAGGCATTACATTTTCAGGCTCCCTCTGCGCTTTTTCTTCCTTATCAACCTTGTCTTTTATTGCTGTTTCAGCCTGCTTTGTTGACAACCCTATTGTGTACGCAACAAGCCACGACACAACGGCAAGCATAAAGAACAATATCTTTACCAGCCATATGGGGAAAACTATTGCCAGTATCATCAGCACTATCCCCACGAGCCCTATTGCCCTGGGCTGCGACAGCATCTGCCCCGCAAAATCCTGCCCGAGGTTCGCCTCTGAAGCGGCGCGTGTTACTATTATACCCGTTCCCACAGACAAAAGCAGTGCCGGTATCTGGGTTACAAGCCCTTCCCCTATGGTAAGAATCGTATATCTCATGGCCGCCTCGCCCACTTCCATGCCTTTGAAAGCGATTCCTATGAAGAACCCTGCAACTATGTTGACAATAACTATTACAATAGCGGCAATAGCGTCGCCCCGGACAAACTTTGAAGCACCGTCCATAGCGCCGTAAAAATCCGCCTCTTTTTCAATATCACGCCTTCGCTGGCGCGCCTCATCGTCGTTTATCAGCCCCGCGTTAAGGTCCGCGTCAATTGCCATCTGTTTTCCCGGCATAGCGTCAAGGGTAAACCTGGCCGCCACCTCAGCCACGCGCTGAGCTCCCGAGGTTATGACCACAAACTGTATCACAATTATTATGGCAAAAATAACCACACCCACAACAAGCCCGCTCAAATCCTTTGTCCCTACCACAAAACTGCCAAAAGTCTCAATAACCTCACCGGCGTAAGCCTCGCTCAAAACCAGCCTGGTCGCGGAAATATTAAGCGCCAGCCTGAAAACAGTTGTTATTAGAAGCAGTACGGGAAATGTCGAGAACTGAAGCGGCTCTTTGGTATACATTGTAATCATCAGGACCGCAAGGGCCAGCCCTATATTAATTGTAAGCAAAAAGTCCAGCAATAAATGGGGAATAGGCACAACTATCATAAGCACTACGCCTACAATAGCTACAACTATAAGCAGGTCGACTGACCTTCTCATTGTGGCTCCAAAACCTGCGCTCTCAGCCATACTTAACTACCTCCGGGGTTCGGCAAATAAATGTCATTATCCAAAATATTATCCGATTTTTTCGCGTTTTCTTCAAGTTTTATTTTTCCCTTTGCCTGGTAAACAAATGCAAGTATTTCCGCAATAGCCTGGAAGAGGTCGGACGGAATCTGCCATCCCACCTCAAGTTTTACGAGAGCCCTTGCCAGCGGCGGGTTCTCAACTATTATAACCGAATTTTGCCTGGCTATTTCCTTGACCTTTTCCGCCATAAGGTTGATTCCTTTCGCGACAATAACAGGAGCCTCGTCGGCCCCTTCCTTATAACGCAGGGCCACAGCTATATGGGTCGGGTTTGTTATTACCACATCCGCCTCCGGTATCTCCGATATCATCCTGTTCCTGGCAAGCTCGCGCTGGATTGATTTGATTCTCGCCTTTACCAGCGGGTCGCCTTCCATCTGTTTCAATTCGTCCTTCACTTCCTGTTTTGACATCTTAAGATTATCCTCGTAATCATACTTCTGATAAAGGTAATCCAGTATCGAAAACACTATGAAAGCAAATACAACCTTAATTCCAAGGCCGAATACCGAATCAACGGCAAACGCAAGATAAGTGTCAATATCCATAAGCGGCGTCATAAATATGTCATTCATAAGTTTTTTTATGGTTGTATAAAATATATACCCGATAAC
>DSBP01000275.1 GCA_011049465.1 bacterium
ACTCACTCCCCCTATAAACAAAGCACTTACTGATGACTCCGCAGGAATAAAGACTTCCTCCGTTTAATATCTTACTTTTGCGCAGCCTTGCGGTACGTTCAAAT
Organism: bacterium; assembly: GCA_011049465.1. Taxonomy (GTDB): domain Bacteria; phylum Oederibacteriota; class PGYV01; order PGYV01; family DSBP01; genus DSBP01. The sequence continues at coordinate 105 of DSBP01000275.1, forward strand.
ACAAGCAAATACCGAATTCAAGCAAACCAAATTGTCATCCCGAAAAATGCCTGTGCGCAAAGCAGATTCCCGAACCTAACTTGTTTTTTTGGGGAAACTCCAGACCACACCCCATCTTGACAAACCCGCCTGCCTGGTATACTATAATCAATATCATATTACAGTTTCGGAGATGCTATGAGAAAAAGTCTGTTTTTGAGCATCCTTTCGGGGGTGCTTCTTGTATTTTCACACCCCAATTTTATACAGAAAACGCCGTTTATAAGTACTTTCTTTTTTATCTGGATTGCTTACGCGCCTGTGTTTTACGCGGTTTGGACGGCTCGGAATGAGCGGCAGGTCTTTTTATTCGGTATGGCTGCAGGTATGGTTTTTTACCTCTCTTCGCTTTACTGGCTCTGTTTCGTAAAGCCAATGGGAGTGTGGGCGTATCCCGGATGGGTGGTTTTATCGCTTTACTTTGCGGCTATGATTGCTCTGCCGCTGGTTTTGGCGCGTTTTATGAAAGAAAAGACGGGGATCTGCCTGCTGTTTTCAATACCGGTTTTAATGACATTTTTTGAATTTGTCAGGGAGTGGATGTTTACGGGATTTCCGATACTTACGCCTGCTCAGAGCCAGCATCAATTCACTTATATTTTTCAGGTACTGAAAATAACGGGCGTATCCGGCCTGAATTTTATGATATTTTTTGTTAACGTTTTTATTGTTTATCTGTTGGCCGGCGGAAAAACGGAAAGAAAAGCTTTATTTTCGGATTTAAAGAAGCGCTGCGCCGGGATATCTGCGGGAATATTCATACTTCTTTTTCTGGCAGCCGCGGCCGGAAATCTAATGGACATAAAAGAGTACAGAACAATCAGGGCGGCTGTTTTACAGAACAACGCGGATCAGGATGTTCCATTTGACTCTGTTTACAGGGAAAAGACTATGAAGGAATTTGAAGAGCTTGTAAAGGCAGAGGCGGAAAACAATCCTGATATTTATATATGGCCTGAAACTGGTTTTCCCGGTTTCTTAAGATATGATGTAAAAAACCGGGAAAGCATAGCATCCTGGGGCGAGGCGCATCATATTATAGGAGCGGATAATGCCGTGTTTGAGAGTGATGATAAGAAATACTATAATTCTGTGTTTATGATGGATCCGCACGGAGAGATAACGGGGGAGTATTCAAAATATCATCTTGTACCGTTCGGAGAGTATATCCCGCTGCAGGATATATTTCCGGTTATAAGGACGGTTGTTGCCAGATATGGATATGTCGGTTTTACTCCGGGGAAAAAAATAGAGCCTTTGGAATTTGACGGCATAAAAGCCGCGCCGCTTGTCTGTTATGACGGGCTCTTCCCGGGAATAAGCAGGGAATTTATAAAAAAAGGGGGAAGTTTTCTTGCGCATTTGTCTTATGAGAGCTGGTACGGAGATACTCCGGCTTCCGCGCAGATATTTACGAACACCCTTTTAAGGGCAGTTGAAAACAACGTGTACCTTATACGGTGCGTTTCAGCGGGTATTTCCGGTGCAGCGGATAATAAAGGCAGGATATTTAAAGAGACAGGGTTATTTGAAAAGGACTCATTTACCGCGGAAATCAAGGCAAATACGGGAAAGCCGGGAACAATATATACATTTCTCGGAGAATGGTTCGTGTGGATGCTGGCGGCTCTTTTTGCGGTATGCGCCGCGATAATGCGGAGAAAGGCTGTTGTGAAATGATTACTCTTATATCGGATATTGACGGTACGCTGCTTGGCGATGAAAAAGGACTGAGTGAATTTAGAGAGTACGCCGCGAATACAGGCATAAGATTAATATACGCCACGGGCAGGAATTCAAAAGAGTTTGAGTCCGCAATGGCGGACAGCGGCCTGCCAGAGCCGGATGCGTACATTTTAAATACGGGAGCGGATATTTATATCAGGGAAAACAGCGTTTATCCGGTTGATAAGGAGTGGCACGCGCGGATAGGGGCGGAATGGGAAAAAGAAAAGATTTTTGCCTGTATCCCCGGGGGAGGCGGAATGCGCGGTCAGGGAAAAGATGAGGAGTATAAACTATCTTATTTTGTGGATGAAGAAAGCGCCCCGGAAATAAGGAAGGCCGTAGAAATTGGGTTTGAGAGAGCCGGGTTAAAGGCAGAGATACTGCTCAGCCACGGTGTTTATATGGATGTACTTCCCGCGGGATGCCATAAAGGCAGCGCTGCTTTGTATCTTATAGAAAAAATGGGCCTGGATAAAGATTCAGTGATTGTAGCGGGGGACAGTGAAAATGATGCGGAACTGTTTGAGTGTTTTGCCGCGGGTATTATGGTCTCAAACGCGCGCAGAGGGCTTGCTGAAAAGATAAAAGGGAACGGACACTATATGTCGCGGTCTCCTTACGCGCTCGGAGTGGTTGAAGGACTTAAATATTATGAGAGGATAAGAGGATGAAACCCTATATACTTATAACAAACGACGACGGAATAAGGTCCAAAGGAATAAAAGCGGTTTACGAAGCGATAAAGGATTTTGCGGATGTTCTTGTGGCTGCTCCTGCAAGAGAAAGAAGCGGAGCCTCAAATTCCGTGACAATATGGAAATCCATAAAGGTTAAAAAACAGAAGTTTCTTGATACTTCGGGGTATGCTGTTTCGGGAACCCCTGCGGACTGCGTAAAACTGGGTGTGTTAAGCCTGGCAAAAAGAAAGCCTGACCTGGTAATATCAGGAATAAACCACGGGCCGAATTTTGGGCGTTTTATACTTTATTCCGGAACTGTCGGCGGTGCCACAGAAGCGGCGTTAAGGGGGATTCCTTCAATTGCGGCTTCTCTGGATGATTTTGAGAAAAAAGCGGATTTTTCTTTTGCGGGAGAGGTTGTCCGAAGTATGACAAAAGCTTTTTTCTCAAAAAAAATCAGGATAAACAGCGATACAATAATAAACATAAACATTCCCAGACATAAGCGGGATGAGATAAAGGGATTTAAGGTGCTGCCAAAAGGAAACTGTGAATATGTGGAGAGTTATGAAAAGTTTTCGGACAACGGAAGCGAGACATACAGGTGGATGGTAAATGAGCGGGTAGAGGGAAGCGTATTTTCAGTGCCGGATTCCGTGGCAGTAAGAAGCGGTTATGTGGTAATAACGCCCCTGCACATAGATATCACAAATCATACGGGTATGAGCCGTCTTAAAAAGGAATTATTAAAAAACGGCGTAATGCCGGAAGGGTTTATTTCCCGCGCATCACGCCGCAAAAAAAAATGAGGTTTTTCAGCGTCTATCTTTCTTTTTGTCCTTGTATTTGTCTTTGTCAAAAAATTTTTTAGAGTGGGACTTGCGTTTTTTTTCCATCATTTCCGTAAGTTTTTTGAACTGTTCGTCATTCAGGACAGATTTTATTTCCAGTATCTGGTCTGTTCTGATGCGTGAAAGTTTCTTCTGTTTGTCCGCGACTTTATCTATGGAAGCGTAAATTTTCTTTTTGTCGGAGTCCTTTTTGGACATTTCTTCTTTTACTTCTTTCATCAGGGTGCGTATCTCTTCCCTGATTTTCACGATATCGTCCCGGGAAGAATCTCTTATAACTTTGATTTTGTCTTTTTGCTCATCGTTTAAGTCAAGTTTTTCAGCAAAGAAAAAAGCTCTGCCTGCGCCGAAGCTCTCGGGGCCTCTGTCGGAAGTTATGGAGCGTTTATCACCCTGCGCGCCGGCAAAAGGGGCCAACAGCATCAGGATTGCCAGTGTAAAAACGGTTTTTTTCATATTTGTTCACCTCCTTTGATTCAGTAATTTGTTGACGCGATTTCAAAGAAATCCGCGACTCTTGTGGTATTGGTCTGTTCATCGTGATAATATTCAACGGAAATATTGTAAGAATCGTAAAGAAAAGAAGAAAGCTCCAGTTCTTTTGATTTATTTATGCTGTTGGCTGCAAAGAAAGAGCCTGCCGCGAGCATAAGCACAGTCATCAGCGTAAAAGCGGGGCGGAGCAGCCGCGCGGGGAAGAACGGTGTTTTGTATTTTTTTCTTAAGTTTTTCAGGATCTTTTTGGGAGGTGCTGCGGATTCCGCGTTAAAAAGGGTGCTTAAGCCTTTTGTCTCAAAATACCTGCGCTCGCAGGAGCGGCATTCTTTTATATGGCGCTTTACAAGAGAAACCCTGGCAGGGGAGAGTTCATTTTTTATATAGTCGTATAAAAGCGATTCAATGTCAGTGCATTTCATTTTCAGTCCTCCTTGTCTATAAGGTCTTTGAGCCGGTTTATGGCTCTGTTGACCCTGGATTTTACGGTGCCTTCTTTTATTTCAAGTATCTTGGATATCTCTTTATATGAAAAGCCGCCGACCTCCGAAAGCAGGAGAGGCGCCCTGTGGTTTATGTCCAGCTTGTCCAGAAGGTCCCAAAGAATGAACCCGCTGTCCGCGGGAACGCTGTTTTTTTGGGCGATTCTGTCCATCTTATTGTCCTGCATCTTTCTCTGTCGTATAAGGTCTATGCATCGGTTTATGGTCATACGGTAAAGGTAAGTTTTTATATTGGCGTCCCCCCTGAAGCTGTTTATTGAGTCAAAGAGTTTGATAAAGACATTCTGTGTAATATCTTCCGCGTCATCTCTGTTTTTCAGCATGCCTAAAGCAATATTAAAGACATATCTGCTGTTTTCTTTGTAAATTACCTCAAGGCGTTTTTCCATTTCTTCTCCTTTTTATTCATCTTCTCATATTTGACGAGACAGGGAAAGAAAAGGTTCCGGGATTAAATGCGTAATGCATAGTGCAGAATGCGGAATGGGAAAACAAAGGATAAGGGAAGTAAAAACCTAACACCGTGAGTTTTGAGCTTTGGGTTTTGAGTTTGAGGAAGAGCAAAAGATAGGGATAAGGGAATGGGGATTAGGAAATAGTGGCAACGGAAAACATTACTTCCGGGTTGCCCTGTCTGCTAAACCCTATTCCCAATTCCCTTATCCCTGTTCTTTGGAACTTGAACTTTCGCGTAAAAAACAAATACTTTCTTACTTGACGGGGCAAAACCTCTCCGCTATAATTAAATCAGGAGTATTAACTGCAGGCAGGAGGATTGACTATGAGCAAATTAGTGACATTTACGGTAAAGCTTGACAGTGATAAAAGAAATCTGATGCGTGAGTTTTGCGAAAAGAGCGGGATGAAAATACAGAAATTCCTTGCAAATGCCATTGAACACGAAGTTAAAAGGGAAATGCTCAAAGAAGACCTGGTAATATTTGAAGCGTACGAAAAACGCGGAAAAAAAACCGCGTCAGATATGAAAAAATTCGCGGAGGAGCTGGGTTTAAAGCCCTGACGCCGGAGACCTTTCGATGACGGCAATGAAACTGATTTTGATAACCGATGAAGCAAAAAACGATATGCGCTTAATGAATAAAAAAAAGGCACAGGCAGTATATGATTTTATATTCAAAACCCTCAGCCGCCGCGTGAAGCCTATGGACAGTTATCCCGACACATACAGAGTAAAAGCGGACTTTTTCCGCCGCGTATCCGGCTCATATTCCATCCATTTTGAACGCAGCCCCAAAGGCAAAATCACAATAGCCCGCATAACCGAAAATATTATTTAAAGTATTTACATTTATCCGCTGCACCGGCAAGCCAAACCTTAGAGCAAAATCCCTCTGTATCCCCCTTTATTAAAGGGGGTGAAAAAAACCAACCCTATATTTCTATGTTGTTCCTTTTCGCGGAGGAAAAGTCTTGTAAGGCCGGGATTGTCTCCCCCTCTTTAATAAGGGGGGGGGAGAGGGTGATTAAGTTCTTAACGCCGGGCGGCAAACCAAACGTCAGAACTTTGAACTCTTGAACTTTGAACTCCATTATTTCGCTATCGGTTTTTTTGTTGCCTTGAAAAAGGGGTTGTGATAGCATTATTATTATGATTAAAGGACTGGGAATAGACGTAGTTGATGTCAAGAGGTTTAAGAAACTTGCAGGGGCGGATTCTTTTCTTAAAAGAATATTCACCCCGAGGGAGATATCTTACTGCCGCAAAAAGAAAAACAGCAGCCTGAATCTCGCGGGGAGGTTTGCGGTGAAAGAGGCTTTTATTAAGGCGGTTTCGGACAATAAAAGAATAAGCCTCAAGCAGATTGAAACCGTAAACAATGAAGACGGAAAACCCGATATTGTTCTGAATGATGCGGTGAAAAAACTTCTGAAAAAGAAACGGGCAAAAAAAGTTATAATAAGCATAACGCATACCGAGATAACCGCGGCTGCGGTATGTATTCTTGAATAAAAAAGGGAGCGATAAGTATGTATGCTGTAACAGCGGAGGAGATGAGGGAAATTGACAAAGCGGCTGTTAATGATTATCTGATTCCAGAAGATATTCTTATGGAAAATGCGGCACTGAGTATGCTTTATGCCATAAAACAGGATTGGGGAAGCCCTGTTTTTAAAAGAGCCGCTGTATTCTGTAAAGGGGGAAATAACGGGGGGGACGGCGCGGCGCTGGCAAGACACTTAAAGTGCGAGGGCGCGGATGCGGCTGTTTATTTTATCGGGGATATTTCAAAGGCCTCAAAACTTACATCGGAAAACATAAAGAGAGCCGAAAAGTATGGCGTGAAAATTACGCATCTGAAAGATAAAACGGATATTGAAAAAATAAAAGAAGAAGTTATTTTTTCTGATTTCGTAGTTGACGCTCTTATAGGAA
>DSBP01000006.1 GCA_011049465.1 bacterium
CAACAGAAATGTCTTAAAAGCATTCATGGTAGGCCTCCTGCTGTGTAATATTAAGATATCTGAGGCAGGCTGTTTATTCCGCCCGCCTTTGTCAGTTGTTTATCATTTCCTCTATTAAAGCCTTATCTTCATCTTTCAGGACAAGAAACTCAATGCCTGTCCTGTATTTGCCGATACTTGAGTCTTTTGCCGACCACCTTACTTCCGCGAATGTTATTATCGGGTCCGGCTTCTTGTCCGTTGACATCTCAATTCTCAAAATCTGCTCCGCTGCTATCTCCTCATCGTCTATAAGCTGTATGCCGCCGAGGCTTATATTCGCGCTTTCCACCTCTGCGCGCTCAACCTGCTTCTTAATATCAGCAATCTCAGAGGGAGCCGAGACAACCCTGTACTTAACCCTTATATTCGCGTCAATCCTCTTAAACTTTCTTCTTTCAACATATATCTGTCCTTCAGGCATCTTCGCACCTCCTTGTTCTTATATATAATTTTAACAGCATACTGTTTTTTTTCAAGTGTTTTTCGCGGTATGTTTTTGAAGTAAACCGCGGGCGCGTGAATTATCTTTTGTAACCCCCTCAGTTACGATGGCAGGCAAGACGTTTATACTAAAGATGGAATCCCGGTTTCCATAAAAACAACTTATCACGCATCAATGCGTTTAATCTTGTTTTTTACAGATTGCTGCACAACCAACGCCCTAACGCAAACTGACGCAGGCTGGGGCTGGTAGCGAAAAATTTCGTCGAGAACTCAGGGCGCGTCTGTGTTGCGCGCTATTCAACGCCATCCCAAACACCCATGCCCTCCATAAGAGTCGCCGCACTAACACCCGCGCAAGCCTAACCGCGTAAATTCACGAGTCCCCGGATGAACAGGCTCGCCGCCGATGTAAATCGGCGAAATTTCTCCGCTGCCAGCCCCGGCCCACCTCCAGTAAATTAGGAGGGGTTACTGTCTTTTCGTAAAACTAATTGACATTATTGCTGTCAACGCTGAATTTTCTGATGATAACCATTTTGACAGGCTTAACTTCCCTCTCTCCCGACTTCTTAAGCCCTTCAACCACAACAACATAGGTACCGCTGCTCACAGGCGAGCCGCCCGGGCCCTTTAAGTTCCACAGCAGTGACCTCTCGGCAGGGTTTTGAACCCTGAACTGCCGCACCATCTCGCCCGCAATATTGTATATTCTGATGACAACCGTGCCGTCAACAGGCGCGAACCACTCGATAACAGCCTGCACGTCCATTGTATCTGTTATAATAACAGGGTTCGGATAAACCTTCGGATACGCGCCGGGATTGTCCGGGTCGGTAATAACGCTTCCGTTTGCTTCGGTAAGTATGGTGACTGTTTTGGCTGCCACTACGCTGTAGCCGTCTCCTGTCTTTATCTCTACCTGCATCTCATAAATCCCGCTTGAAACATTCCTTCCGAACTCGTTTTTCCCGTCCCAGCTCATAGCCCCGGACCCGTAATTTATCAGTATATCCGTGTCTTTCCCCACATAAAGCACTTCCTCCATATTGCCGAGGTTAATCACTGTGTCCGGCGCTTTTGGCTCTTCCATTCTCTTTACAAGCTCGCCCGCGGAATTATAAATGCTGACCCTCACATATTCCTCTGTCCTTAGAAGCGTGGTTTCTTTTATTGTTGTCTGGACATGGCCGTACTCATCTTTCACCGATATTTTTATGTAATACACTCCCTGCCCGATATTCTGGCCGTTGTCATTTAGCCCGTTCCAGTTAAACTCCGAGTATTCCCCGCCAATCTGATCCGGCGTCCACACTCCCGGGAGCCTGAAAGTTATGCCGCCGTCAAGAGGGTTAAACACATCTCCCTCTATGCCGTTTACGAGCAGAAGAACTCCATCAAGGTTGTTGTTTGTCCTTGATTCCGTTATCAGCTTCACCCGCTCTCCCGCCTCATTATAAGCCTCGATTGTAAGGAGATACGGGAACGGCACGGGCGTTAAGGTCACAGTAGGCGTCGGTGTCGGCGTCGGCGTCGCCGTAAAAGTGGGCGTGGCTGTGAAAGTCGGGGTCGCCGTGCTTGTGGGCGTGGCGGTCGAAGTATAGGTGGGCGAGTTCGTGTTGGTGAATGTCGGCGTGGCTGTCGGCGTCGCAGTCGGCGTAAACGTGGGCGTGGCTGTCGGCGTCGCAGTCGGCGTAAATGTCGGCGATGTCGTATCCGTTACCGTAGGCGTGGCTGTCGGCGTAAACGTCGGTGTAAATGTCGGTGTGGCTGTGCGCGTATATGTAGGAGAATTGGTAATCGTAAACGTCGCTGTAGCTGTCCTCGTATATGTGGGTGATGTTGATTCTGTCACCGTCGGCGTTGCTGTCCGCGTCGACGTAAAAGTAAACGTCGGCGTTGCAGTGAATGTCGGCGTGGGAGAAAGCGTAAAGGTAAATGTCGGCGTTGCCGTAAATGTCGGCGTTGCCGTAAATGTCGGCGTTGCTGTCCGCGTCGACATAAAGGTAAACGTCATTGTATATGTGGGAGTGTCCGGCCGCGTCTGCGTTACAGTCTGAGTGACTGTCGGAGAGTCAAATATGGTCGGTGTTATCGTAAGCGTCACAGTCCTTGTCGGCGTCGCCGTAAATGTCGGCGTTGCCGTATATGTCGGCGTAGGCGAGAGTGTAAAAGTAAATGTCGGAGTCGCTGTCCGCGTAAATGTAACAGTAGGAGTCGCCGTTCTCGTGCTTGTAAAGGTAAACGTCGGGGTGGCTGTAAATGTATAAGTTTGTGTAAATGTAAACGTGTACGTAGCTGTAATAGTAAACGTTTGAGTAATTGTCGGAGTCACGGTGAAGGTGTCGTCCGACGGGGTTATTGTAAAGGTAATCGAGGGGGTTATTGTCCTGGTAGCCGTAAATGTCGGCGTTGCGGTCCTTGTTGAAGTAAACGTGAATGTCGGGGTTGGAGACAGGGTAAACGTGGATGTCGGCGTCGCTGTCCTTGTGGCGGTCGCCGTAAACGTCGGCGTTGGCGACAAGGTAAACGTAAACGTCGGCGTCGCTGTCCTTGTGGCGGTCGCCGTAAACGTCGGCGTTGGCGACATCGTGAACGTAAACGTCGGGGTCGCTGTACGCGTCGGTGTAGCCGTAAACGTCGGCGTTGGCGACAAGGTAAACGTAAACGTCGGCGTCGCTGTGCGCGTCGGCGTCGCCGTAAACGTAGGCGTCGGCGACATCGTGAACGTAAACGTCGGCGTCGCTGTACGCGTCGGCGTTGCCGTAAACGTCGGGGTCGGCGACATCGTAAACGTAAAGGTCGGCGTTGCCGTAAATGTAGGTGTCGGAGTCCGCGTCGGCGTCGCTGTCGGCGTCGCTGTAAACGTCGGCGTCGGCGTCCTTGTCGGTGTAAAGGTCGGCGTTGAGTCTATTATCTCCACAAGCGCGCAGTCGTATGAGTCCACAGAGTCAAGCGCGCAGTTTATTATCGCCCTGATTGTAGAAGTCGGCGTGGGCGTGGGTTCAGAACATGGCTCTCTCCCCGTATCCGGGTCAGGCGCTCCGCCTGAGAGAGTTTCCTCAACAAGCGCTCCATTTACATACATGGCAATTTTGTTTGACTGTCCGGTTGTAGGAAAATAGGTATAGTCATCACACGCGGGGTCAAACGGATTTTCTCCGGTTGCCTGTATATACGCATCCACTTTAACTGTGCCGCCCGGCTCCCATGTATTGCCTGTCAGCCTGAAAGTCACAACCTGATTGGCTTTTTTTCCCAAATCCTCACAATAGGGTATGGTGGCCGTTGACCTGTTAACCGTAAGGCTTTGATTTCCCTGATTCTCTATTCTTGTGTCATTTGTCCCCGAAGTAATTGTTCCGGTGCTGTAAAACCACATTTTAATCTCAACTGTAGTTGTATTAAGGTTAATAGTCTGTCCTGTCGTATTGTATATCCTGAAGGTAAACGAATGCCTGTCCCCATTGCCGCATCCGCCGCTTCTTGAGTCAATCCGGACATCAAAGGCCTGCACTGACAAGGGAACAGCCATAAAAAATAGGGCCAGAAGCATAACGCTGAAAATATCAGCTTTAGCCCCGCTCTTTTTTCTCAGCTTTTTATGCCCTTCTGTACCCATAGCGTTCATCTCCTGCCAATATCCGCGCAATCATATCCGCGCGATAACAGATGATTCATCCACTGCCTGTTGTGATATGCGTAAAACTCCCTGTAAAACACACCCGGCGTAAAACCTACGCTCGTGACATTTCCCCACCACCTGACCTCCCCGCACTGTCCCGGGTTAAGGGTTCCTATGTTCCACGATATTATGTTCCCTGCCTGGCCGCAGCTCGTGCCGCCCGAACAGTTGAGGTAACTCATTGACGCGGGCCGCGTGTCCCAGATGCGGTAATTCGTGATTGTGCTCATTCCCGTATTGCAGTATGCTATTGTCCAGGTTATCCGGTCGCCCAGCCCCGCTGACGCCACATTTGCGGTCTTTATTATCTCTGTCTCTTCCTGGCATATGGGATACGCCACAACCTCGTTTGACAGAATCTGGGCGATGGTGGAGCCGTCAATGGCTGCCCTGTTTGTTATGGGGTCGCATGTATCAACCCTTCCCCACCAGGTGTATGTGCCGCCCTCGTCATATATCAGCCCCAAATCCCAGCCTATCATCGGCGTCGGCCCGAGTGTCCTCGGCCTCGGCCCCTGTTCTCCCTGATATGTAATTCCCGCGGGTATCGTGTCATACAGTGTTGTGTTTGCTGATGTCCTGGGCTTCAACATTGTGAAATTATTGTATGAATCCTGCGTATAAGCGCCTTCGCCTCCCTGCTGAGCCACACCCGCGTACCATGTCCTGCCGCTGCCTGTGCAGTGGAACCCGTCTGCCACGCAGTTGGTGTCTGTCCACTGAATCGTCCAGCCCGCGGGCTCAGGGTCTCCCTTTTCCCACACCTTTGCCCTGAATTCGCATACATTACCGGCAACACCGCCTGTCTGTATCTTTACCCTGTACCACGCATTGCCCCTGATATCAAAAGGAACTGACTCCGGCCACATACATGTTCCTGCTGTGTAAGGGCCGTATGGCGTGGCGCCGCAGCGCTGGAAACCTATGTTGCCGTTTGGGTTTGTCCCTATAAAGTTATCAACAGACAAGACAAGGCCGTATGCCCTTCCTCCTGCTGCCAGGCCGTCATCCCTTATTATGACAAGCGAGTCAGCGCCCTCATATCCCTGTCCTGTTGTTTCTCCTGACGGGTCTATCATGACCTCTGTTGTTATTATTCCCAGGCATTGCGCGTCTATCTGCATTGTGTATCCCTCATACAGCAGCCCCGGATAATCATTTGAGATTGATGTATTTCCTCTTATCACCCTGTCGCCTGTGCCGCACGGATCCTCTATGTACCACGTCCCGTTTGTTACGCTCGGCCTGAAGCGCCATCCCGTAGGCGGCGTGGAGTAATAAGTACCGAGCGGCAGGTCGTCAAAAGACTGGTAAGCCACAAGCTGAGACCCGTTTATCTGGTAGGAGAGGTAATATGTTATGTTCTCGCCATAAAGCGGGCTTGCCGTGCTTTGCGATTTTGTAATCGTTACAGCAGGCTGTCCCACCACAAGCGAAGTGGATGATGACCTGCTTATTGATCCCATCGTACCGCCTGCCGTGTTCGTGACAAGCCCTCCCATAGTCGGATCGGAATTTACGCGAAGCAAAAACCAGACCGTACCGTCAACACTGCCTTTCAAGCCTGTTCTGTTTGGCAGGTTCCAGGTCAGCCCCTGTCCGGGTGTAACCACGCTTCCCGGCGCCGGGCCCGAATAAAACCCCAGGGGCCCGGCTGATACAAGCGTAATGGTTGTCCCCGGAATATTGGGTATGGCGTCGGTTATGCGCGGCTGTCCATTTGCGTATGAATAATCAATCGAGAAGAGAACAAGATCATTTGCCAGCTGAAGCACTCCTTCCACGCGCTTGTGAATGTTAAGAAAGGGGTCAAGCAGCGGTATTGTCCAGCTAATGGTGCCGACCTGGCAAGCGTCCCTGTTATGGTATTCGCCGTCATTTAAGTTGTTGTCTTTCATGACTACATGAAGGTACAGGTTCTCAGGATCGCATCCCGGAAAATACTCGGAAGAAGGCACGGTCAAGGGCTCGTTTAAACCGTATGTGACGGTTATGCGCATTCCGTCATTGCTGCCTGAGCCGCAGGTCTGGCAGTTTGCCGTTCCTCCGTTCGGATTCGGATGCGCTGTCCAGCCAATCTCGCCTCCGGGGCTGGCTGCCGGCGTCGCTGTATGAACGTTGATTCCTGCCCTGCTCACAATGAATGCCTGCCCTATCCCCGAAAGCCTCGCGTCAGAAGGCACAGGAACCGTGCTTATGGCAATGCCTATCTCGTGCTTGTTATACAACTGGCCGCAGTAAACAACCGTAACCGTTATCCTGTCCCCGAAATTGGGCGACGGCGGGACCATTGTTATTGATTCAACCTGGGGATTTCCCGCGAAAGACAGGGAAGAAAAAAACAATATAATAAAGAAAACCATCGTTGATATTATTGAACTTCTTCCCCTTGATGCGGCCATGTTATTCCTTTCTTTTTTAAGGTCTCTACGGCCTACCCGTTTTTAACTGCCAATAATTTAGACAACCAATTAATTTAAAAGTTCCGCACACCCTCTATA
>DSBP01000211.1 GCA_011049465.1 bacterium
ATCAATTACCTCGCTGTATTTCTCGCCCAGACCGAGCATAATCCCGGATTTTGTTTTTATGCCTTTTCCGCGAGAAGCATAAGAAAGAACTTTAAGACTTCTTTCGTATTCGGCCCCTTTCCTGATACTGTATAGTGAAGGAACTGTTTCAATATTATGAGCAAACACATCAGGCTCTGCTTCAAGAACCGTATCTATCGCGCTTTCGCTCCCTTTAAAATCAGGCACAAGAACCTCTGTTTTTATGCCGGTATCGGCTTTTTTCAGACACTTTATGGTTTCGGCAAAAACTCCCGCACCGCCGTCTTCAAGATCGTCTCTGGTCACCGAGGTGATAACAGCGTATTTAAGGCCCATACGCTTTACCGCTTTTGCGACAAGTTCCGGCTCCGCGGGATTGTCAGCCCCGGGAACTCCGGCCGTGACATTGCAGAAGAGGCATCCTCTGGTGCAGATATTTCCAAGAATCATAAATGCCGCCGTCCCTCTTTCATAGCACTCGGAAATATTCGGACATCTCGCGTTATGGCACACGGTATTCAGTCCAAACCCTTTCAGCTTTTCTTCAACACCGTGCATCTTTCTGAAATCTATTTTTTTTTTATAAACTCCCCTCATTTCACTCTCCCTGACAGCATTTTTTATCGCTGTCGGTTTTCCCGTCAATGTTCCATCTGTTTTGCGCGTATTTACCCGTCATTATCTTTACTATCTCGTTTTTCTCCGCAAATTCCAGGGGCGCTTCAAAAAGATCCGTTTCAAAAACTTCCGTAAATGCCGCAACAAGGTTTGAACCGATTTCTTCCGGGGATACTTCCCTCCCCATAACTTCATTAAGCACCGTAAAAGATTCTTCTTTTATGGGGCCTTTTATGTACCTGCCGGCATTTCCGGTTCTTTCAAGAGGTATGGAACCGTGCTGAAAAATTATATCTTTTTTTCTGCACTGCGCGTTTCCGCCTATTTTCTTTCCATCTATGGTTATATCATACTCTTCGCTTCCCGAAAAACAATAAGAACTTCTCTCTCCAAACCTTCCGCTTCCGGATGCATCTCTCGCAAACGCGGAGTTTAAACCGGATTTTTCATACATTTTTATAAGAAAACCATTCAGTTTTTCAAATGACTCTTTAATTGATAATTTTTCCGCGGAAATATCCTTTTCTGAACAGACAAGACAGTAAGTGAGTTCATTTTTATGAAAAATGGCGCCCCCGCCCGTTAACCTGCGCACAACCGGAATCCGGTCCTCGCTGCACGCGGCGGTATTTACTGTTTTTATATCTTGGTTTTTTCCCACTGAAATACCCGTAGGATTCCAGGAATAAAGCCTGAGAACAGGCTGCTCTGATGTATTATAATAATTCAGCAGGTATTCGTCAATTGCCATATTTTCATACGGAGAAAAACGGGCAAACGGAATAAACCTCACGCCGTTTACAAACATGTAAGTTTCAGTTCCCTTGCCGCTTTTGTTTCATCCGGCCTTGTTATGGGCATACCCGCAGGCGCGTTTTTAATGCGTTCCGGCTCGTTTTCGGCAAGCCGCGCTATCTCTTCCATCGCTTCTATGAAAATATCAATTTCCTCTTTTGACTCGGTCTCTGTCGGCTCTATCATCATCGCCTCTTCAACAACAAGCGGGAAATATACGGTAGGCGGATGTATGCCCCTTTCTATGAGCGCCTTGGCTATATCAAGAGCGCGAACGCCTTTTGCAGCCTGCTTTTTTGCGGAAAATACGCACTCGTGCATACAGAGCCTGTCATAAGGCAGGTCATAATAAGGCTTCAGTTTTTTCATTATGTAATTTGCGTTCAGGACAGCTTTTTCGGTTGCATCCACAAGCCCTTCTTTGCCGAGCATAAGAATGTATGTATATGCCTTAAGCAGCACGCCAAAATTCCCGAAGAAAGAGGCCAGCATTCCTATAGAATCCTTTACGTTAAAATTCAGGCCGTACATCCCGCCCGGGGTTTTAATGACTTCCGGGACCGGAATAAAACCGGATAACTTTTCAGAAACCCCCACAACTCCGGAGCCGGGTCCTCCGCCGCCATGCGGCGCGGCAAATGTCTTGTGCAGGTTCATATGTATTATATCAAAACCTATTTCTCCGGGTTTTACCCTGCCCATAATCGCATTGAGATTCGCGCCGTCATAATACATAAGCGCGTCATTTTCACGGGCAAGTTCAGCTATTCCCGAGACATTCTTTTCAAAAACACCAAGCGTGCTCGGAACCGTCATCATCACTCCTGCTGTTTCCGGCCCTATAACCGCGCGGAACGCTTCAATGTCCATATCCCCGCTCTCATCAACAGGAACCGATACAACATCATATCCCGCTGCCGCGGCTGACGCGGGATTTGTGCCGTGAGCGGACTCCGGCACAATAATATGTTTTTTGTTGTTTCCTTTTTTTCTGTGATACGCGGCCATAAGCATTATCCCCGCAAGTTCTCCGTGGGCCCCCGCATACGGCTGAGTTGTTATTTTTTTCATTCCCGTAATTTCACACAGCAAAAAAGATAAATTATATATTACTTCCAGCGCCCCCTGGACAGACGCTTCGTCAATATAGGACATTAAGGGATGCATGGAAGCAAAACCCGATATCGAGGCGGCAGTTTCATTTACTCTGGGATTATATTTCATCGTGCAGGAACCAAGAGGATAAAAGTTTTCATCAACGGAAAAGTTCCTTCTGCCCAGGCGCATATAATGCCTTACAGCATCAAACTCAGAAATTTCAGGAAGAACAAGTTCTCCTTTCCGCAAAAGACTCTTATCAATTTTTTCCAGGATGTTTTCATCAGCCTCTCCGGGGTCAAACCCCTTTCTCCCTTTCACGGATATTTCAAATATGTTTTTCATCTCATAACCTCCCGTGCCGCGGCCAGAAACCCGTTAATCTCGTTGTCAGTCCTTTTCTCCGTGGCATTCACCACAAGAACATCCTCTTTATCGATGTAAAAAAGCCCTGCCGGCATTCCCGCCACAAAGCCTTTTGCCAGCATTTTGTTGACAAATGCTTTTGACCCGCCTTTAACTTCAACCGCAAATTCATTAAAAAAGACTCCGCTCATAACTTTCATTCCGTTTATTCTTTTAAAACCTTCCCTGAGTTTTCCTGCTCTTTCCATATTTATAATAGCCGTGTCCCTGAATCCCTGTCTGCCGAGGAGCGACATATAAACAGCGGCGCGCAGCGCGCACAATGCCTGGTTTGAACATATATTGGACGTCGCCTTTTCCCTTTTTATGTGCTGTTCTCTTGCCTGAAGAGTCAACACATACGCCCTCTTTCCTTCGGAATCAGTTGTCTCGCCCGCAATTCTTCCCGGAAGTTTTCTGGCGTATTTTTTAGACGCTGTCATAATTCCCAGATACGGCCCCCCAAAACTCAACGGCAGCCCCAGGCTCTGGCCCTCGCCTACCGCGATATCAGCCCCCATTTCACCCGGTGTTTTCAGCACTCCAAGCGATATGGGATAAAAATTCAGTATGGAAACAGCTCCTTTTTCCGAGGCTTTTTCAAATACTCCGGAATAATCATCAATATGCCCAAAAAAATTCGGATTCGCGGCAATAACAGCCGCGGTATTTTCGTCAATTTCGTCCAGCATTTTTTCTTTGTCCGGTTTTATGCCTGCTGTCTTTATATTCACCCTTTGAATATCAAGATTTTTTATATGTGCTTTGAGCATTCTTCTGAATAGGGGATTTACGCCTTCGTCAACCACTATCTTTGTCCTGCGCGTGGACCTTACTGCCATCACAACCGCTTCATAAAGAGCGGTTCCGCCGTCATAAAGCGAAGCATTCGCCACATCCAGTCCTGTTAGTTTTGCCGTCATTGTCTGATACTCAAAAATAGCCTGGAGAGTGCCCTGCGAAGCCTCGGGCTGGTAAGGCGTGTAAGCAGTAAAAAATTCCGGTTTTGAAGAGACAGAATCAACAACAGCGGGTATATAATGGTCATAAAAACCGCCGCCAAGAAAAGAGACGTAATACTTTTTATTCATTCCCGCAAGATTTTTCATCGTCTTTAAAGCTTCATTTTCTGTCATACCGGCCGGAAGATTGAACTCTTTGGCCTTTAAGTCTTCAGGTATGTCTTTAAACAGTTCATCCACGGATCCGGCCCCTATTACTTCAAGCATTTCCTTTATCTGTTCATCTGTATGAGGGGTGAATTTTGCCATTTATTCAAGGCCTTCCGTATACTCCCGGTAAGCTTCCGCGGTTAAAAGTTTTTCTTTTTCGCTTTCGTCTTTTATCTTTACTTCCAGTATCCATCCACTGTCATAAGGAGATTCGTTTATTAGCCCCGGCTCATTTTCAAGCGCTTCGTTAAAACCCGAGACTTTGCCTGAAATCGGCGAGTAAATATCAGATGCCGCCTTGACCGACTCAACACCCGTTACAGCGCTTCCCGCTGATATCTCTTTTCCGTTTTCCGGAGGTTCTACAAATGTTATGTCCCCGAGTTTGTGCTGGGCATAATCGGTAATTCCGATTTTTGCCGTATCTCCTTCAATTTTTACCCATTCGTGCTCTTTGGTGTAAAAATAACCCTCTTTGATTTCCATAATTCTGCCTCCTGCTTTTATTTTTTCAGCGAAGTTTCATTTAAAAAAGGAGTTTTAACGATTTTCGCTTTTATCATCCCTCTCCCCGTGTCTATATCAAACTCCGCTTTTTCGCCGTCTTCAAATTTTTCAAAATATCCGAACCCTATGCCCTTATTCAGATGAGGCGAAAAAGCTCCGCTTGTGACAATACCTTTTTCTTCGCCGTTTACAGTTATTTTATTGCCGTGCCTGGGCGTTCTTCTGCTGTCAACTTCAAAACCAAAAAGTTTTTTGCCGCCCTTTTCTTCCCTTTTTTTCACGAGTGCGTCCCTGCCGAAAAAATCTCTTTCAAAATTTATAAACCTTTCAAAACCCGCTTCAAAAGGAGTTATTTCAGGAGTAAGCTCGTTCCCGTAAAGAGGAAGCCCGGCCTCAAGCCGCAGAATATCGCGGGCGCCGAGCCCCGCGGGTTTTACAGCTTCAGATTTAAGAATTTCCCGCCATAATGCCGCGGCTTTGCCGTTGGGTATATATATTTCATATCCAAGCTCGCCGGTATATCCTGTCCTGCTTATTATATGTTTCTCGCCGTCTATATCAAAAATCCCGAATTTATAAAATCCAAGCTTTTCAATATCGGGCCCCGCGATTTTCTTCATAACATCCCGCGCGCCCGGCCCCTGTATGTCAAATTTTGCGGTATCACCGGAAATATCAGAAACTTCCGCACCTGCTGCCCTCTTTTTTATAATTTCAAAATCCTGATCCGCGGTTCCGGCATTTACGACAGCCATCCACTCATCCTCGGTTTTTCTGTAAATCAAAAGGTCATCCAATATCCCCCCCTCTTCATTCAAAAGAAAACCGTATCTGCACGACCCGATTTTCATTTCCCCCACAGGCACTGTAACCGCGCGTCCAAAAGAGGATTTCTCCGGGCTTTCCTTTATTATAATCTCCCCCATATGGCATATATCAAATACGGATACCGCCGTTCTTGTATGTTTTGTCTCTTCTATAATACTTCCATAGTGTATAGGCATATTCCATCCCGCAAAAGGCGCCATAAGCGCGTTTAATGCGGTATGCTCTTCAAATAAAAGGGTTTTGCGTATATCCAACGCTTTTCTCCTTTTTTTCTATAAAAACCCGCGGCTAAATCCCGCGATATTTTTGTATTCAAATGATTTTGATAAGATATTTTATACCACACCCCTATATGCGTCAAGGAATAATAAAGTGGTTTGTGATTTGTGGTTTGTGCTGACGCTCTATTCAATTCTATGTGTTTCATCCGCAAAACAAATGCTTTTCGCGTCATTACTTTATATTCAATACGCGTCAGGCTGTATCCCCTTTGTTTTTTAAAGTGCCGCCGTTCTTTTGAGGCGTGTGCTGTTTTCACAGCCATGATATAAGGGGGTATTATCGTAAGAAAAGAAACGGCGACACTATTTTTTAGAAGTTCAGGGCTCGCTGGCCGTTTTTACATCCATCTCTGATTTTTTGTTTTTACGTAAAGAGCAATAATATTTAAAGTGCCGCCGCCGTCAATAACTGGCGTGTGCCATTTCCATGGCCTATGATATAAGGGGGTATATCTTAGAGGAGTGAGGCGGCGACACCATTTTTTGAGACCGTCAACGCTCCAAATCGCCTTATATAAGTTTTAAAAAACAAAGCCGTTTAATTATTTTCAGCCATTTGAGTATATCGTTTTTTAAAAAAAAGGTCAATACTTTCAACTGCCCGGGAAATGAAAATTATTTCAGACTGCCGATAAGCCCTGAAAGCATTTTGCCTATGACAACGGCTTGGGTTTTATTTTAAATGTTTATTGGCGAATGCTCTGCCCGAACCGGACTTAAGATATTTTTCAAACTCAAACGCTTTCGAATCATCCATAAAGACAGTATAGGATATTATCTTCCAGGGTTTAAATCTTAACGTGTGTGCTGATTGACCATAATTATGAGACTTTAATCTCTTTTCAACATCCTCTGTAATCCCAATATAATATTTATCACAATGCTCTATAC
>DSBP01000099.1 GCA_011049465.1 bacterium
CAAAAGTGTTTTCATATTATTCGGAAAACGCCTTAAGTGTTTCAGCCGTATTCATAAGCACCCGGTCGCCTTCCTGATGCCCAAAAGTATCATTGAAATTCTTGAAATTATCTATATCTGTGAGAAGCAGGGATACAAACGGTATCTCTCCCCTGTCTCTTTTTTCCATTTCCACGCGCAGTTTTTCCTGAAAAGTAAGGTGATTTGTCAGCCCTGTAAGCCCGTCCTGCGTCGCCTGCCTGTGTATCTTGTCATACAGTTTAGCGTTTTCAAGAAGCATTGCCACGCGCGTCAATATCATTTCCAAAGTTTTAATCTCCAGCGCGCTGAAACCCGCGCCTTTTTGTTTGTCAAGCTTCGCTATACCGCAGGCAGTATGCCTGTCCCCCAGAACTCCGACATAAAATTTTTCCACATCGTCTCTTTTCAGGTTTATTCTTATATTCTTTTCATTGGCATTGTCAATAACAGAACTGTTTCCCGTGTCAAAGACATAGCGCAGTATCTCGTCGGATTTTATGTCAAACTTTGCTCCCCTGATATTCCCCGGATATCCTGAGCTTTCGGTTATCTCAAGCGTCTTTCCGCCGGAATGCAGCTCCGCAATATAACCTCCGGTTATGTCAAAACTTCTGACTTCCTCAAAAAAAGTCTTTATAAGTTTTTCCCTGCCTTCAAGCAGATTCAGTTTCTCATATATTTCAAAGAGCCTGCTCACCCGCTGCTCGCGGACCGCGGTCTTTTGATTTATCTCAAAGAGCTCCATTATGCCCGCGGTCTCTCTTGACAGCGCCTCAAAATAACCTTTCATCTCTCCGTCGTCAAAAACACCCTCTTTGCCGAAGTCAGCGGCAATGGCTCCTATTATTTTATTAAGCACAACAGGCACCGTAACAGCGCAGGCAGAGCCGGGATCCTTTTTATAATACGGAATCTGTATCCCCTTCGCGTCAAAATGAAAGCATCCCCCTTTTTCCACGCCCGCGCCTATTACCCCTTCATTTATCTTAAAACTGTAATCATCTTTTATGTTTTCCTCGTTTGAAGACGCGGCCATCATAAGTTCAAAAACCTTTTCATCACCGTGTTTTTTCAGAAAAAAGAGAACTGACCCGGCGCCCGTAAATTTTCTGAACATTTCAAAACGGGCCTTTAAAAGTTTATAGGCGATAACATCAAAGTCTCCGCTCTCTTTTCCGGAATCAAGGCCTTCCGCTATTATCTTCCCGCGCAGCCCCGTGTTTTCCCTCCTTGTCAGATATAAAACCGCTCCCAATGCCGCAAGGCCCGCAAAAAGGGCGTAATCAGACGGAAGAAAAACTTCCCTGTACCTCAGAAAAGAGAGAAATATGCCGCCCAGCATAATAAGCGAATGCTTATAGAATCTGCGGCGCATCAGCACAAATACGACAAAAAACGGGGCCCATTTAAGTTCGGAAAGCGCGCCTCCCGTGACGTTTGCCGCCGTAAGATATATTATGAAAACAAGATACGCTGTTTTGACCTGAAAGGATTTATCTGATTTGCGTGTTCTGCGCTCGGTATAATAGACATAAAAAAAGAAAGCTGCGTACATAGAAAGATAAAACCATACGGCGGATTCCGCCTTGGGATAAAAACCCATAATATTGAGAAATAACGCCCCCAAAAACAGCACAAAAAGAACCCGCCGTTTTTTTCTGTTCAAACCGTTTTTTTCCGGCTTCTGCCTTAAAGCAAAACGCTTATGGTATTTTTTCGCCATTTTTTATTTGAACTTTTTTATCGCTTCATCCACGCTTTTAAAGTATTCCAGTATATTGGTGAAATCAAGGAGTTCGAAAATCTCAATAACTTCCTGTTTCATATCCACAAGCTTTAAGTCACCCTTGTTTTTTCTTATGTTTTTTATTTCACTTATAAAAATGCCCCATCCCGCGGAGCTTATATAATCAACCTCGCCCAGGTCTATTATTATCTTATAAATGTCTTTTTGTATAAGCTCCCCCATTGTCTTTTCAAGAAGAGAAGATGTCGTCGTGTCTATGTAGCCGGAGCATTTCACTATTGTAACGCCCCCTTTTGTTGATGTTGATATATTTAACCCTTCCATAAAAACACCTCCATAATATGAATTTATTTAAATTTCGCAAAAACATAGCCGAGGTTCTCTTTGAACCCCCTTTTCCACTGGTTAAGTATAACATTTTTCAAGTCAGGATAAAAGATTATTTTGCGGAATTTTTCCATATTTACATACTCCGCGTCCTTTAAAACCGCCTCCGAATTCACCCTGATGTTTTCTTTCTTAAAGGATTCGACTCTGAAATATACATTCAGTATATGCCTGGTTTTTCCCGGGTATATTGTATCGTGCATAAGCACCTGATTGTATATTTTTTTCAGTTTTATGCTTACTTCTTCCTGAAACTCCCTTTTCAGAGCATCCTGAACCGTTTCCCCAAAATCAACTCCCCCTCCCGGAAGCAGCCAGTACGATTTCCCGTTTTTCACGTGGTTAACCAGAAGAAGCTCGTTGTTTTCATTCAAACAAAAACCCGCAGCCCTTATTCGTATGTTTTTTTCCATCCCGAAACCCTTAAAACAGACCGTCCTGAGCGGGAATATCCCGTTCAAAACCAAAATGTCTGTAAGCTTTTTCCGTTGCTTTCCTTCCGGAAGGCGTCCTGCTTATAAATCCAATCTGTATAAGAAAAGGTTCGTAAACATCCTCTATGGTTCCCGGCTCTTCGGATACCGACGCGGCAATGGTATCAATGCCCACAGGCCCGCCTCCGAAATTTTCTATTATTGTGGTTATTATTTTTCTGTCCATATTATCAAGCCCCATCGCGTCTATTTCAAGCATCTCAAGGGCCCTCGCCGCTGTCTCCGCATTTATCCTGTTGTCTGCCTTTACCTGGGCAAAATCCCGCACCCTTTTAAGTATCCTGTTCGCTACCCTCGGAGTCCCGCGCGAGCGCCTTGCAATCTCCAGAACCCCTTCTTTGTCCGCTTCAATGCCCAGTATCCGAGCCGAGCGCTCAATTATAACGCGCAGAGAGTCTGCATCATAGAAATCCACTCTGTAGACAGCGCCGAAACGGTCCCGAAGCGGAGCCGTAAGCAGACCCGCGCGTGTTGTCGCGCCTATAAGCGTGAATTTGGGAAGGTCTATTCTGAAGGTCTTTGCGGTCGGTCCCTTGCCAAGAACAATATCAAGCACTCCGTCCTCAAGCGCGGGATACATAATTTCCTCCACAGAACGATTGAGCCTGTGTATTTCATCAATAAAAAGAATATCGTTTTCCTCAAGGTTTGTTATTATCGCCGCAAGGTCTCCCGCCCTTTCAATCACCGGTCCGGCTGTTACCCGTATATTCACCCCCATTTCATTCGCGATTATATGAGAGAGCGTTGTCTTGCCCAGTCCCGGCGGCCCGCAAAAAAGTATATGCTCAGGGGCCTCGCCCCTGAGTTTCGCGGCATCTATCAGAATCTTTAATTTTTCTTTCACGCTTTCCTGCCCTATGTAATCAGAGAGAAATTCCGGGCGCAGGTCTTTTTCAAAACCCGTATCGCTAATCTCTCTACCGCCGTCTATGATTCTTTTTTTATTCTTTTCGTCCATTGTCCATCCGTTCATTGCGGCGCAAGATGTTTAAGCGCCTGTTTTATCATCTCTTTTTCGTCAAGGTCCGCGCCTTTTTCTTTTATTGCGGCTTTCAACGCGTCTCTTGCCGCGGAATATGTGAATCCGAGTTTTTCGAGCGCCTGTATATAATCGCTGCCTGATAATATGCTTTCATCTTCGCCCGCTGCCGCGAAGTCCTTGAATTTATCCTTCAGCTCCACCACTATACGCTCCGCCTTTTTTTTGCCGAGACCCGGTATTTTTACAAGCAGGTCCGATTCGCCGGAAGCTATCGCGGCTTTCAGGCGTTCTGCCGTAATATTACTCAATATGTTTATCGCTGCCTTTGGCCCGATACCGTTCACTCCCAGAAGCACAAGAAATATTTCTTTTTCTTCCCTGCGCGCAAAACCGTAAAGCTCCATAGACGTCTCTTTCACCGAAAGGTAGGTAAACACCCTTATATCCCCCTGTCTGCCCTTAAACTCCTCATAAGAAGCGCCGGAAATATGAATCCCGTATCCCGTTCCGTTTACGTTTATCAGAAGATAATTTTCCGTTACCTCTTCCGGTTTTCCGTCAAGAAAGTCTATCATTCTGCCTCCGCATCCCTGCATATTTTTCTTATGTTTTTGCCGCTTCCTTTTCCCGCGTCCCTCGCAAGCTGTTCAAACCGCGAAGCACCCGCGTGGCACACAGCTATGGCCAGTGCATCGGCAACATCGTCGGGTTTGGGTATCTCGGGCAGCTTGAGCATCATCCGCACCATCTCCTGCACCTGTTTTTTTTCCGCGCGCCCGTCGCCTGTCAGGGCCTTTTTTATCTGAAGCGGCATATATTCAACCGCCCTGATCCCGGCTCTTGCCGCGGAAAGTATAATAACACCGCGGGCCTCGCCGACGCTCATTGCGGTTGTTACGTTCCTGTTAAAAAAAAGCCTTTCTATGGCCAGAACATCCGGCCCGTGTCTTTTTATTAAACCCGTCACTTCCGCAAAAATATGCTCAAGCCTCTCTGCCGGCTCCAAGTCTTTTTTCGTTTCAATAAGACCGTAATCAACAACAATAAACTCCCCCCCTTTTTTCTCAACAACCCCAAAACCCGTCCGCGCTGTTCCCGGGTCTATCCCGATAATCCTCATCAAACCATCACCGGTAAACTCTTTCCACTCTGTCCGTTATACCCGTAAGTATTTCATACGGTATGGTTCCGGCCTCTTTTGCCGCGTCTTCAACCGGAAGAATATATTTTCCGCTTTTTCCGAACACAAGCGCGCTGTCTCCCGGTTTTGTCCCTTTTGGCGCGCGGACCGCTGTCATATCCATACATACAGCGCCCAGCACCGGCGCTTTTTTGCCTTTTATCATCACATAGCCTTTTTCGCTCAGCGAGCGAAAAAAACCGTCCCCGTATCCTACCGCGATTATTGCGGCGGTTTCGGATTTTTTTGCCGTGTATTTCCCGCCATAACTTACTCTATCTCCTTTGTTTATCTTTTTAACCTGAAGCACAGGCGCGCTCAGCGACATCACGGGCCTGAGTTTTATTCCTTTTGGAAAGTTTTTCACGGGAAGACATCCGTAAAGCATTATACCGGGCCTTACCGCGTCAAAACGGGCCGCTTTATACCTCACCGCAGCCGCCGAATTTGCCGCGTGGTACATAACTTTTTTTCCAAAGACTTTTTTCAGCCCTTCAAACATTTTCGCCTGCTTCAGCGTCCGCGAATCATTTTCCCTGTCAGCATCGGCAAAATGAGTATAGACACCCTCAAGTTCAAGAAAAACATTGTCCTCAATTATGTTTTTCGCGGTATCCGCGTATTCCAAAGGCAAACCAAGCCTGTTCATTCCTGTATTGAATTTCAGATGTACAGAGATTTTTTTTCCTTTTTGCAGGCAGAAATCCGAAATTTCCCTGAGCTTTTCCGCGGAATAAACAGAAAGCACAAGATTATATTTCACGGCATCTTTTAATTCGTTTTTTTCGGCTCCGTTAAGAATAAGTATTCCGCTTTTTATTCCCCCTTTTCTGAGCTGCTCCCCCTCGCTCATTCTTGCGGCAGCAAGCATTTTCACACCGCATTTTTCTTCCAAAAACCGGGAAACCTCCAAAATACCGTGCCCGTAAGCATTCGCCTTTACCACGGGTATTATCTCTTTTCCCGTTTTCCTTTTCATAACCCCAAAATTGTATTTAAGGGCATGCAGGTCTATCTTCGCGGCCACAGAACCGGTTTTTTCAGAACGCTCCCGCGACACTTTGCCCTCCCTCATCAGGCTCCTGCTCCTGCTCTGTCCTTTCGACAAACGCGGTAAGATCGGGAAGAAACCAGTCCTTCTGGTTTGCCACAGGGCCGTTCCTGTTCTTTTCTATTATAAGACGACACCGTCTTCCGTGCCTTCTTTCCGTGCCTGACTCATCGGACATTGTCACATCAACCAGCTCATTGTCTTCTTTATGAATAAACATAACCATATCGGCATCCTGCTCTATCGCGCCCGACTCCCTAAGATCCGAAAGTTTCGGCGCCATTGTCTTTTCAGGCGCCCCTGCTCCCGGCCTTGTTCTGTCCCGCTTTTCAGATTCGCGGTTAAGCTGCGACAGGGCAATTACCGGAACATTTGCCTCCCTCGCAAGAGCCTTAAGCGACCTTGAGATATTGGCTATCTGCTGTTCCCTGACCTTTATCGAAGGGTCCGGCCTTACAAGCTGCATATAATCAACTATTATAAGGTCCAGTTTTTTATCTTCCCTTCTGAGCTGGGTCATATAACTGCGCGCTTTTGCTCTCATCTCAAAAACCGTATTATCGCCCGTATCAATGCATATATTGGTATCGGAAAGCCTGCCCGCGGCTTCCATTATCTTCTCTTTTTCTTCCCTCGTAAGGAATTTACCCGTCCTTATTTTCTGTATGTTTACCCTGGATCCTATGGCGAGCAGCCTTCTTATCAGGTCCTCCGCGCTCATTTCAAAACTGAATATAAGCAC